>SIBK01000094.1 GCA_009695205.1 Pedosphaera sp.
CCTCCGGCGTGCTTGAGCCAACAGCTCGCGCCGGTGGGCGGCCCAAAGTAGACGAACGGTTGTCTGGACGACAGGCTCGTGGTGCCTTGGACGACCATCCAATCCCGTCCGATTTTGCAAGGTGCGCCTTCCCAGCACTGAAAACCACCGACAGATTAGCTGGAAGAGCCAGAAACTCCATGAACCCACACACACCAAAAGCCCAACTGCCACGAATGACCTAACTTCGAAAAGCAGTTTTCCCAGCTCCCCAAAACTGTCAGCGAATCGTTAGCTCCTCCGAGCTGCCCCCAGTCCTCAGTACGGCCTTTCTGCTCGAACGGGCTTCACGTTGATTGAGTTGCTCGTGGTGATCGCCATCATTGCCATTCTGGCAGGAATGCTTCTGCCCGCATTGAGCCGCGCCAAAGAAAAGGCCAACGGCATCAAATGTGTCAGCAACCTCAAGCAAATCGGGCTCGCGTTTGCTTTATATACCGACGACAGAGCGGACTCTTACCCGATCACGGCGGGTTATAATGCCAGCGGCGGTTGGAAAGGGCTGGGCAGTTTCCCCCCGGACGAATGCGGGGGGTGCGTGCAACCAATCGTCCGCTGAACACGTACGTGGGTCTGGCGGGGAACTCCACAAACATGTCTTCGTTTCGGATCTTCGCGTGTCCCGGCGACAAGGGGGAAGCCGTCGGGGGCTATATCTCGCCAAACCGCCGCACGATTTTTGAATTGAATGGCTGCAGCTACCACGAGATGTGGTCCCATCACGGCTTCCGAGTCCATGGACGTGACGGTCGGATCGGGATCGCAGTTGTCCGTGTCCGTGGCGACAGGTGCGGGCAGGGCGTTGAACGCCACCGTCACGTTTGGCGGGCAGACAAACTGCGGCGGCGTGTTGTCAACCACCGTCACCGTCGCGGTGCATTGGTTGGAGGCGCCCTGATTGTCGGTAACGGTGAGCGTCACCAGAGTGTCGCCCAGCGGATACGGACCGGCGGGCGACTGGCTGACCGTGATCGTGTCGCCGAGATCGGGATCGATGGAACCGTCGTTGATGTCGGCGGCGGCGGAGCAGTTCACGCCAGCAAACACCGTCACGTCTTTGCACCGGGCTACGGGCGGATCATTGGCGGTCACACGAACGGTGAACGTGCATTGGCCAACATTGCCGCACTTGTCGGCCGCAGCGCATGTAACCGTGGTTTCACCGACCGGAAAAAAGGAACCCGACGGCGGAACGCAGGTGACCACGACGGCTGGATCACAGTTGTCCGTGGCGGCGGCAGCAAAATTCACCGTCGCTTCCGTGGCATCACGGCTCACTTTAACTGAGAGGTTCTCGCAGCCGGTCAGAACGGGTGGAGTAGCATCAAAATGGACGAAGCCGGTCGCGGAAGCTTCATCGCCAAACTCGTCCACGGCGGTCACGGTTACTTCGTTTTCGCAACTGGCCAGCGTCGCCTCGAAGTTAAAGGACGGGGCCACACCGCAGTTGACGCACAGGTCGATTTGTAAACCGCCATTGATCGTGTAGTAAATCCTGTTCACGTTGCCCGGCTGTTGACACGGCCTGAAACCGGGAGTGCGGAAGAAGCCCCGCATTCGTGCAGTGAATTCAAACTGAGTTGGAGTTCCAGCGTGGGATTGATGAATTGACGGCAGCCGACTTCCAGATTGAACGAAGGCAACTCCGTGCTGCTGAAGCCGCCGGCAGGATTCTGAAACTGGGCGAACGCCCGAACACCGTAGGTGCCTTGGGGCAGGCATACGACCACCAATCCCCGGTCCGACGGCACGACGTCGGTGTTCCGCTCGCAATGCCGGGGAGGCCGTGTACGTCGCGGGTTCTCCTCGAAAATCAGTCCCGTCGAAAGTGCCGTAAGCGGCCACACTCGGATTGATGAACCGCGCTGCCAGCGAGCGGAAGCCGATGTTCACTTGGCTAAAGCAATAGTTCATATCGACGGTAATCGTTTCCCCTGGCACGGTCGTAACGTGTCCCGGTTTAGCATTCTCAATCCGCACCTGAGAGTTTTGGAACGTTCCAGTCTGCTCTGGCGTATCGGTGTCGCTAAAGAAAAGAGTCAGCGGATTGAACCTCCAAATCGACGGTTCCTGTTTGAGACTCCCAAGCACCAGTTCGTAATCGCCCTCGAAACTCTCTGTTGCGGGATTGAACGAGCTGTCGAAGCCAACCTGAGCGCGTGCGCCTTCAGAGAAGAGCGTGGCTGCTGCGGGAAGAATCGCTGTCCCGCTCGCCCCCACGGTAGAAAGATGCGTAATGCGTGGATCGTCGGGAATCCCGTTCGCGTCGGCATCGTGATCAGCGTCAAACACCAGATCTTCCAGACACGATCCGTTGGGTCCGGCGGGCGGGCCAACGAGCAGGATGTTTCCCTTTACGAAACCTCGTAGGAAAACGAACGTATCCGCTAGGTCCGTAACCCCTCCTGCCGTTACAAGGACTCTCGGATTCGCATTGATCCCAGGAAGTTCCGTAAGAATGGGTGCGTGTCGAAAACCTTAAAACGGCATCGCAAAATACTCATAGCGCCGTCTCAGCCGGAAACTCATTTCACAATAAACGCGATAGCCGCGGGATGGCGTTACAGCATCGTACGGCGCGAGCTTTTCCATTCGGAACAAACCTTGGGATGTGCTGGCCAACACGTTATCCAGTCGGAAATTGTCGAACGGACCTTGATCCGCCACCATTCCGGTGAACCCACCAAACCGATGCTCGTTCTCGCCGAGCATATCCACCCGACCGACGATTTCGCCGGTAAAGCCACCCGACGGAACAACGCAGTTGAGCCGCACGATTTCGTCACAGTTGACGACAATGTGTTGACTAAAGGAGCGCACTTTATCGGAAAATGGATCTGTCCCACGCTCGAACGTGACATTCACCTGGTAGCGGGCACCGTCTCCGCGAACAGCGAGGTATTCTTGCGTGCGACCTGGAGGGATAAAAATGTCCCACGCCTGCGCCCGTCCGCTCGTTCTCTCAGAGAGGAAAGTTCCCGAGCCAGGTGCGGTCTCCCGGAATGCTTGGATTGAACCCCCTGTCACCTCGGCGGGATTCCCCGAGTCATCAACCCACCGGATGTCGAGCAAACCTGCGCACTCGCTGAAGTTGAGCACGACATCCCCGCGGGTTCCGGGAAGACCCGAAGAGATTCTATTGGAGCAAAGGCATAAAAATCGCCCTGGAAGTCATCCGGCAAGAGACCGAGCATTCATTGAATGCGGAGTGACTTCGTATCTGATTCCATCCGGTGCGGGAGCCGATTCCACGGTGACCGAATAGGTCGTGCTGATTCTATGCGGGCTGACGGACCCGCCGGCCGAATTATAAAGGACTGGCGAAATACCAACGCTGTCGGCAAGCAGGCTCCACCACAAAAATGCCTGATCCAGTCCGGCGGGAAATCGGTAGGAGCGTTCAGGATGGCGAGGATGTCGGGATTCGTGTTTGAGAACGCAATTTGGTTCGGGTTTGACACCGCCTGGCCCCACAGCGTGGCGGGGGTCAGAGCCAGAAAGATGATGACGACTGAAAGGCAGCCGTAACTCTGGGTCGAGTGGATTTTCGTTTTCATAGGGATGTTGTTTGACGGTTGGTTGTTTTTTCTCGATTTCCTATTACCGATAGGAATTGGCTTTCTAAACGCTCCGCGGTTCAGTCATGGTTGTCTTCCAGCTCGAGATGTTTCGTACTGTTGTCTTCATTGTTTCTATTCTTTCGATTGGTTTGTTGTTCTCGCTGCAGAAGGGTATTCGTGGGAAAAAGCAAAATCTTTCACGAAAAGTGAAAATATTTTGAAAGAAACGTACTTTCCCCACGAATACCGGGTAGGCACGATGCCTTTTGAGCCATGAATCCTCCCGCCGACGAATTCATCCCGACGCGCCAAAGTCTTTTGAGCCGACTCAAGGACTGGGAAGACCGCCCTGGCTGGAAGGAATTCTTCGACACTTACTGGCGGCTCATCTACAGCGTGGCGCTCAAAGCAGTGTTGACCGAGACCGAGGCGGAAGAAGTCGTGCAAGAAACGATCGTATCCGGGTCGAAGCAGATGCCGAAGTTCCAGTATGATCAGGCAGGATCGTTCAAGGGGTGGCTGCTTCAGATCACGCAGCGACGGATCGTGGATCAACTTCGTAAGCGCCAGCCGTGGGACAGTGCGCCGCCCAATGCGCCCGGCGACGGTTCATCGGCCACTTCGACGGCCAATCGTGTTTCCGCGCCGGAACCCGACATCGAGCCTGTCTGGGACGAAGAATGGCGGAAGAATCTGGTCGATGCGGCCATGCAGCGAGTGAAGGCCCACGTCACGCCGCGGCAGTACCAGATGTTGGATCTCTATGCGGTGAAGGAATGGCGGTGGGCGAAGTAGCGCGGACGTTAAACGTAAACGCCGCCCAAGTGTACCTGGCCAAGCACCGCATCTCGCGCATGGTGCGTGAGGAATTGCGAAGGATGGAGAAACAATTCGCGGAAACGCCGAAACGGAGTTGAACCACGCATGAACACGAATAGACACGAATCGGGAATGTGCGTTTTTTCTGGTTCCGACTCACTGTGTGTCCCAACCCGTTGTGCTGATCCTACGATGCAGCGGACTAAAGTCCGCGGTCCTCAACTCATTTGTTCCCAAATTTGTGTGCGTTCGTGTTCATTCGTGGTTTCGCTCTGCTCAACCGAACATGAGATTTGAATTCAGCGGCTGTTGCTTCCGTTTCACGCTGGAGTTTTTCTGGCTCGGACCCGAACCGGTGTTTCGCAGATACCGGATCGCGCCAAGCGATGCAGTTGTGCGACGGAAGCTGCTTCGAACCGTCCGTGAGCGATTGGAAGAGTAATGTTGATGCGAACACTTTTTGACACGATGAACGTCCTCTTCCATTAGATCGCTTCTCCCTTTCCCTGAACCGCCGTTCGGAGCGCCGAGCTTTGCTAGGCATGGGCGGTCTTTCACCTAACCTGCCGAGCAATGCTCGACGCTCCGGTTCATCGCCCCGTTGCTGGTATGTGTGCAGGTTGTCACTCTCCATGAACCGCAAGACGCCTAGCCTGCAAATCAACAACTTGCATGTTTTGAGGTTTATGGTCCCAATGCCCCGCAAAAAGCCGTGGAGGCTGCCCATGAACTCTTGGGCGGTAGGTCGCGTCACTCCGTGAGCGCTGTTCAGAGAGTCGAATCCAACTTGCGGGGCACACGGAATTAAGCGCCCTACCACTGCAAATGCCTGAATCTAAACCAACGCCAAAACCCGCCGTGACGATCCCCGATCACGAATTGATCCGGCCCATCGGCCGCGGTAGTTACGGCGAGGTCTGGTTGGCCGAACCGTCCTCGGCGAATACCCCGCTGTAAAAATCATTCGTCGCGACAGTTTCGATCGCGATCGCCCGTCGAGCGCGAGCTGGAGGGCATCCAGAAATATAAACCGATCTCACGCACGCACGAAAACCAGGTTCACATCCTGCACGTCGGGCGCTTTGTGGAGGGAGTTTATTGTGTAATGGAGCTGGCGGATGATGCGAATGCAGAAGGCAGAGTGGGGAGTCTGCTGGAACCGTGAGTGGGAAAGTGAGTGAGTGGGTGAGTGAGAGAAACGCAGCGTCAACTTCCCACTCACCCACTGGCTCACATACTCACTCACCTGGTCTCGATCCGCAGAATTATGTCCCGAAAACTCTGCGTACCCAAGTCCAACGCCACGGCCGCCTCCCCGTCGCCGAATGCCTCGACATCGCGCTGAAGCTGACCGACGCGCTCGCGCACTTGCACGGGCACGGGCTGGTGCATCGCGATGTAAAACCGTCGAACATCATCTTCGTGCGGGTCAGCCCAAGCTGGCGGACATCAGCTTGGTGGCGTCAGTGGATTCCTCGTTGTCCTGCGTGGGCACCGAGGGGTTTCTCCCGCCGGAATGACCCGGCAAACCTCAGGCCGACATCTACGCGCTCGGCAAGGTGCTCTACGAAATCAGCACGGGCCGCGACCGGCACGACTTCCCCGAACTGCCCACGATGCTGCGGGATGATCCGCAGCACCGGGCGTTGGAGGAGTTAAACCAGGTCGTGCTCAAATCGTGCGATCCCGATGTGCGGACGCGTTATTCGCGCGCGCGCGCGATGCGCACCGACCTTGAACTTTTGCGCGCAGGAAAATCACTTCAACAAGTGCGCCGCCGTGAACGCCGCTGGGCGAGTGCGCGCAAAGTCGCCGCCGCTGCCGCATTCGCTGGCGTCCTGCTGGCATTGCTCTCGTCCTAGTGATCAAGTCCGCGCGAGACTGGCCGGAGCTTGCCGGTCCGCCTCGCCGTGGATGAAGCGAGGTTTTGGCGAGTTCCCTTCATGCCTCGCCAGTTTGATTTCTCGGCGACGGAGAGCGTATGGTGTTCTCCAGGATCGGTGCCGTTTCCATCTGGGAAGCGAAGACTCGCATCACTCGGCGGCTGGAGTTGGTTAGGATCGGAGACTGGAAGCCGGCGAATGGCGGCTTGATCGCACTGGCCCGATGGGCGCCGGACAGCCGGCGCTTTGTGTTCCAGGCGCAAAGAGTGATTGGCGGCACCGAGGAGGAACCGATCCTCGTTTACGTATTCTTCCTCGTAAATACGGATACAGGCGAAACGCGTCAGATCGGAGCCGGGTTTCCAGAAGCCGAGAAGGTCAATGATCTCTGCTGGCGGCCCGATGGCGAGGCCATCACTTGCGTTGTTTCAATGAGAAGCCTGATGACTCTCTCTTTGAACGGCGAGTGAACCGCGTGGAAGGATTCCGATCATCCCGGCACGCGCGGCGTCAAGCTGGGGGACTATTCTCCAGACGGTGCATGGCTGCTTTTTTCAACGGACACCGGGAGCATCGACACGAACGAAGAAAGGGATATCTAGGCGATGCCCCATCTGGGTGGACCCAGCCAGCGCCTGACGCAGAGCGCGGGCATGAATGCCTATCCGACCTGGGGTCCGAACGGCGAGAGTGTTTACAACATCTCGGACGGCGGGCAAAACCGCAGCGAGACTTGGGGCATCTGGAGAATCGCAGTAGATCGCAAAACCGCGCGGCGCAAGGAAGCGGCTACCGAAGTGTTCGTGCGGAATGGCTCGAAGTTTCTCCATCCGAAATTTGTGGCAGGCGGCAAGAATCTCACTTACGCCGCGATGGAACCCAAGACGGACATCTGGGTCGGCGAGTCGGACGCGCTGGAGAAGGGAACGATCGCCGTGCGCGGCCTGAACCCGGTGCTCTCGCCGGACGGGCAAACGATTTACTTCGTCGGTGAACGGCCGGACCAGCAAGGCGTCTTCGCGATCAACCGCAGTGGAGACAAAAGCAGCTTGCGGAAAATCACCGACCTGAAGCCGTTGAGCAGGGAATTGAGCCTGTCACCGGACGGGCAGTTGCTGGCGCTGCTCGGTCACGATGGCAGGCGACTCGGGATATTTCTAACGCCGACTGCCGGCGGCGCTGCGCGGTTAGTGGATGAATTCGCGACGTCGGACGCTGTGGTCCCGGTCTGGTCACCCGACGGAAACTGGCTAGCCTACACGGTCGATAAGCAACTGATTCGAATGGCGCGCGATGGCCGCCTGCGCGAGCCGCTGGCGACCGTTTATCGTTGGCAAGGCAGGACCATCCGCTGGTCTCCGGACGGGAAGCATCTCGCAGGCTTTGCCGACAAGAGTCCAAGCGCGACGAATGAGATGAGCGGCGTTTATGTGTGTCCGTTGCCGATAAGACCTGAAAAAAGATCACGCCGGACAGCGAAGAGCCGATAGAAAAGGAAGGCCTCGAATGGCATTTCAGCGGCGAGTACCTCACTTACCAGTTTTCAGGCCCCGAGCGAAACATCGCGCAAATCCGCCGCGCCTACGCCCGACGGACCTGATGATCCAACAACCGGACCACTGGGATTACGTGGGTGTCTGGGCGGCCGATGGCCGGAGGTTTTTCTTTGATAGCGCGGCAAACAAACGCGGCGAAAAACGCATTCACCTCTACGACTCCGAGACGAAGCAGATCACACACGACTTGCGCGATGGTTTGTTGCCTAACTGGAGCCGCGACGGCCGCACAGCGGTCTGGACTATCCCAGAAACGGTCCGGTACTTCGAGATGATCGAAGACTTTCGCTGACTCCGAGGTCGCAGTGGCAGATCATTCCACAGTCGCTCTCATGGCGAGTCGGAGTTTTTCCGAGATTCACTGCCTGACAACAGCCCTCGCCGGCGCTTCGGGCTTAAGCACCTTGACAGCTTGTGTCGAAGCATTGACGACGCGATTCGGCATGAGGCCGAGGTAAAGCATTCCCGCGATGCAGACCAGCAGCACAGCGCGGTTTGGCCAGGAGATGGAAATGCTTTCGGTTGATCCGGAGTTTTCCGACCAGAAGATCGCGCGCACGACGCCGAGGTAATAGTAGAACGAGATGAAAATGCCAACGAGGGCAGCGTCAACCAGCCAGTAGCAGGCGGGCTGAATAATCGCGGAGCGTCAAAAACCGATGTCCTGCTATCAATCACGAAAATTCACGCTAAGGCCAGACTGTCGGCTGGATCCCTCACCAAAGGCCCGTCCGACGTGCTCGATCACTCCACCAGCGAAATCACCAGCGGCAGTAAATTCGGGATTGAAGCGACGAAGAAAATTCCAGGTGAAGGATTCAAACGCCCGTGAAACCCGGCCATCTTCAAGTTGAACTTCCCCGAGATCGTGGACCTCGCGTTGGCGACGGAAGGGGCTTCTATAGCCTTGTCTTCGTGATCAGACGCGAGACCTACTGTTTCATGCGCGCAGCGACTAAGACTCAATTCCTGGCAGTCATCGGACTCGGCATAGCCTTGGTGCACCCCGCTTTCGCCGAGGACTGGCCGCAATGGCTCGGGCCGCAGCGGGATGCGATTTGGAGGGAGAGTGGCATTCTCGAATCTATCCCTGCAGGCGGACCGCCATTGCGATGGAAGACCCCGATCGGATCGGGCTACTCCGGTCCGGCGGTTGCAGATGGGCGCGTGTTCGTCATGGATCGCATCAAGGCCGAGGCTGATCCCGCCAAAGCCGAACTGCTGAACAAAGCGGACTCACCGATCAACGCCAACTTCGAACGTCGCTGGTTGCCGGGGTCGGAACGGGTCGTCTGCCTTCGCGAATCGGACGGGAAGATTCTTTGGACGCACGAATACGACTGCCCGTACACGACCGTGGGCAACTACGCCATCGGGCCCCGCGTCACCCCGGCGGTGAACGACGGACGCGTTTACACGCTCGGCGTGGAAGGTCACCTCCTTTGCCTCGACGCCAAAACCGGCAAAGTGATCTGGGCGCGTGATTTTCGGAAAGACTTCGAGATCAAAGTGCCGATGTGGGGTTTCGCTGCGCATCCGCTGATCGACGGCGCCCGGCTGATCTGCGTCGCTGGCGGCCAAGGCACGACCGCGGTCGCGTTCGATCGCAAAACGGGACGCGAACTCTGGCGAGGGCTCGACTCGAAGGAACCCGGCTATTGTCCACCGACGCTCCTCATCGTGGGCGGGAAACGTCAGCTCATCATCTGGCACGGAGAAGCCATCAACGGGCTCAACCCGGAAACCGGCGCGGTCTATTGGAGCGTGCCGCTGCAGCCGACGTTCGGCATGGCCATCGCGCCGCCGGTCGCGGAGGGGAACTCCATCTTCATCATGAGCTACAGCCGCAATTCCTGGTGCCTGCGCGTGGCGCACGACGGCTTGTCCGCCAAAGTGGCATGGCAGGGCAACACCCGGCGCGGTATCGATGGCGCGATGAACCGGCCGTTCATCCAGGATGGGCGCCTCTACGGCTGCGGACACAACGGTCGCTTCCTCTGCGCCCGGCTCAACGACGGCGAGTGGCTCTGGAACACCTACCAGCCTTCGACAGGCCAGCGACCCGCCGATTGGGCTAACGTCTTCATGGTGCAGCATCGCGACCGGTTCTTCCTCGCGAACGACCTCGGTGATCTAATCATCGCGAAACTGACCCCTGCCGGTTACGAGGAAATCAGCCGCGCGCATTTGATCGATCCGACGCATAAGGTGTCGGGCCGACAGTTGATCTGGTCGCACCCGGCTTTTGCCAACCGCAGTGTATATCTGCGCAACGACTTGGAAATCCGCGCCTATTTACTCGCGGCACCGGCGCGGGGAAAACCTACGCAGCCTGGTGAAACTCCCGCTCGATGAGCGCGGCGTGGGAAACGATAGCCGCGGAGCGTCAAGCAAATTCTTATCAATATCGAATCCAGCGTTGGCAATGGGCGTTCAGATTTGGACTCCGTGGCGGCAATGTCACCGCATTGCAACTACGATTTTCCCGGGCAAACTTCAGTACCATTTCTTCGATCGCCTGCGCCGTCAGCGCACGCCCCACCGAAGATCGGCCCTTCGATCCGTCGAACTTCATGGCGACGAGTTTGCGGTGCCAACCAAGAATGGTTTCGGGTCAAACAGTCTGCGCCACTTCCTCAAGAGCTTTCCTACCGAGACGTTGGCCAATCTCGGCCAGGCTGATTCGCTCCGGGTCCGTGAGCCTCAATCGCCCCTTGATCTGGTTCTTGAGAATCCGGTTCTCCGTCACCAAGTATTCGTTGCGCAGGAGGAGTTCCTGATCCACCGAACAGGAGATGTACGCGACCATTCGTTTCCAATTCATCGACGAGACTTAACGGCGGCAACGGCCTGGGAGTAATCTCCTGATTGTCTTGTAAAGACTTGAAGATTGGCAGGTTCGAGTTTTTCGACCCTAAGAGGATCGCTACATCGACTGGTTCCGTGACCTGGGTTTCCTGCGAAAGCCCGGCGTAGAAACCAAAGCGGCGAAAGACTTTGCAACGTTTGTGAGCCACCCTCCTCCGCTTGAGCGTGGTCCGCGGAGCAATGCCGCCGTTATAACGAATACACCCGCCACCGCTGCTTCCAAATAAAGTCGAGATTGAACCATCCTCAGGACTCCTGCTCTTTGCGGATGCCATTGAGGCGAAACTGAAAGTCAGGCAACGATTTGTTGACGTTCCGCGATCAGTCATTTCGGCCGGGAGGCGGGTGGTTTCCAGTTCTTATGCCAGTTAAGTTCCCAGAGCCGTTCCAGCGGGATCAGGGAAACATGCCCGTCTGCGAAAGCGACGTTAATGGCGGCGGGTAATTTGGTGCCAGGCGGCCATTTATTATACCCTGCGCTAGGGCCCGCCCCGTGCCGCGCGATGGTGATGGTCGAAATGGCTGCCACAGGGCCGCCCTCCAACAAATCGCGGGCCGGCGGGTCGATTTCCTGGGGCCACACATCCACCCAGTAGCCGTCGGAGAAAACTGGCGTTAGCGAGGGACTATGTATGTCTCCCTCATTAATGAAAGCGTTCGCGGTAAGAGGTCGATTACCGCCGGCTTCCCAAAACCCCCCTTTGTACATCCACCCATTAAACGCATAACTCCCGGTCCACCGCGGCTCTCTGGTCGTCGGATTGATATCGCCGCCCCACACCCACGCCGTCGTCGCGCTGCCAGAAGGCTTCTTCTTGCTATAAGTCGCCGCCGGGCAGATTCGGACCTTATCAACTTGAGCATAATTAACGATCAGACTTTTCATCCAAAGATCGTTGCCGATTAAATAAGGAATGGTACCCCCGCTGTCGTTCACGTACATGAAGTTCGCCAGGGCGATTTGCTTCAGGTTGCTCGTGCACTGAATACTCTTGGCTTTGGTTTTAGCGCGCCCCAAAGCCGGCAGAAGCATTCCGGCAAGAATGGCGATGATCGCAATGACCACCAGCAGTTCGATGAGAGTGAAGGCCCGGTGGTGAACCGTGCTCGGCCTCCTGGACTGGACGGGGGTATTCGTTTGAACTGCCTGAGGCAGCGTCAGGTGATTTCGTTTCATAGGGTGTCAGGTGTTATGCCGTAGGAGAAGTCGCTTCCCGCGCGCTGGTGCCGACGCACGCGATCAGGTCGGGGAAGAGACTGTGCGGTCTTGAATTCTTCATTCCCTCTCCCAGGATCGCAGGCATCACGAGACGTTGCCCTCCCAGGTGGTTTTCGGCATGCGCTCCCGCCAACTCACCAGATGATGGCGCATCGCTTTCGCCGCAGCCTCACTGTCACCCGATTGGAGGATTTTGACGATCTGGACATGGCCCTTCATGGTCAGTTGCTTCGTTTCCTTGGTGCCTTCCTCGAGCCGGTGCAGGCGCGCCAGCCAGACCCGGAGCAATGAACGCAGATTGCCCCAGCATACGGAGAGCAGGCCGTGCCGAGCTGACTGCATGATCAAATCGTGAAAATCGACGTCTAACAGCGTCACCTCCAGGAGGCTTGTGGTCTTGCGCATCCGCCGGATGTTGTCGGTCAACGCAGCCACGTCCACAGATTGCAACCTCCGGCAAGCCAGCCGGGCCGCCATCGGTTCCAGAGCCAGCCGCATTGTGAAAATCTCCTCGAAGTCCGTTGCGGTGAAGTTCCGCACACGCGCCGCGCCGCGCTCGTCGAACTCGAGCAACCCCTCGCGCTCCAGCGTCATCATCGCCTCGCGCACGGGGACGCGGCTGACGCCGAGTTGCTCCGCCATCCGCGTTTCCGGGACATGATCGCCGGGGGCAAAAGCGCCCGCGACAATCGCCTTGCGCAGCGTGGCCAGCACCCCATCCGTCAGTCCCTGGCGAACGACCTGTTCGAGGGGGGCTTTGCCGTTCAGAGGCATTAGGACGGTATTCTCTGCTTTTTTGCTTGAAGGGGTCATCTGAGTTGCTGTATACTGTATACCAAACTCCAAATGTCAAGCTGATTTAGGGATCAATTTGACTAATATGTGCTCTTGGTTGAAGTTGAATTATGGACGAAGGTATACCGTCATGTATCGGTGGACTCAGTGTGAACTCAGTGTGAACTCAAGTCTTACGCCGTGATGATTCGTCGGGCCTCATCTTGCAACGCTCGCAGCCGAAAGGCGTTTCTCGCAGGGGTGGTGGCGGTTTGCTTCGGTTGGATTTCAGGAGCTGCCGCCCTGGCCCGAGAGGAGGCTGGGGGTCTCGTGTTCTTCGAAAATCAGATTCGGCCGGTCTTCGTCGAGCATTGTTACTCCTGCCACAGTGCGGATGCGAAGAAGGTCAAAGGCGCGCTCAAGCTCGATACACGGGAAGACTTCCTCCAGGGCGGAACAGATGGCGCGATCGTCGTTGCGGGACAGCCGGACCAGAGCCGCTTGATTCGTGCGGTACGTTATGCGGACAAGGATTTTCAGATGCCGCCTAACAAGGATGGCGGCAAAAAACTGCCCGACACCGCCGTCGCTGATCTGGTCCAGTGGGTGAAGATGGGCGCGCCCTACCCGGAGACTCCGCCGAGTCGAAAAGCGGCCGCGCCCCGGCTTTGGGCTTTGGAGCCGGTGAAGGATCCGTCGCCACCGGCGGTAAAGAACAAGGCGTGGCCCTCCACCTCAATGGATTCTTTCATCCTCGCGAAGATCGAGAAAAGCGGGCTCGAGCCCGCTGCCCGGGCTGACCAGCGCACTCTGATCCGCCGAGCGACGTTTGATCTCAGCGGCCTGCCGCCGACGCCGGAAGAAGTTGACGTGTTCCTCGCGGATCGCTCGACGAACGCCTTCGCCCGGGTGGTGGAACGTCTCTTGAATTCCCCGCGCTACGGCGAGCACTGGGGGCGGCATTGGCTGGATGTGGTCCGCTATGCCGATACCGCCGGAGACACGGCGGATTATCCGTTGCCGGAGGCCTGGCGTTACCGCAATTACGTCATCGATTCCTTCAACACCGACAAGCCCTACGACGAGTTTCTGCGCGAGCAAATCGCCGGCGACATCCTGGCCAGGCAGGGGACGCGGGACCGGTATGCCGAACGTGTGGTGGCGACCGGGTACCTCGCGCTGTCGCGACGGTTCGGTTTCGATTCGGAGAACTATCATCACCTCACCCTCCAGGACACGATCGACACGCTGGGGCAGAGCATTCTTGGGCTGACGATGGGTTGCGCGCGTTGCCACGACCACAAGTTCGATCCGCTTTCAACGCAGGATTACTATGGACTCTACGGCATCTTCGCGAGCACCCGTTACTCCTTTCCGGGGTCGGAGCAGAAGGGACGTTACCGCGCCATGGTGCCGTTGGTGCCCGTCGAGGAATCGCAGCCGAAGTGGCGCGAGCTGCAGTCGGGCTACGCCTCGCGCGGGCTCGAGCCCGCGTCCGTACTTCGGTCGCTGGATGACATGGACGGTGATTTCGAGATGCAACGCTTCGCGTCCGGCGGCAGCTACGGGGTGTTGGTTCCGCCGTGGCTGTACGAGGGCAAAGTCGCGGTCACCCAGGCGGCTCAGAGTCCGTTCAAGCATCTCCACCCGTTCGGCTCGGTCGGCGCGAGCGTGGCACCCGGCGTCGGGGCCTACTGGATTCGCCAAACAATGCACCCCAGACGCGAGCAGGGGATGGTTCACGTCAACCTGGAGTTCCGTGTCGCGACCAACGTTCCCGCCGCCACCGGTCGTCATCGTTTCCTGGTCGGTTCCCATGGGGGCACTCCGGCGGTCGAGGCGTTTTTCTCCCGTGACAACGTCACGTTGCCGGGTGGCGGCGAGCCGCTGGTCATTCGCCTGCCCAGGCCCGGCGAGTGGCACTGCCTGCAACTTGTCCTCGATCTCGATTCGCGCACGTTCACCGCTTCCGTCGGCGTGCCCGGGAACACGATTGACCTGGGCACTCAGCGGCTCGCTGCGGAGTGGAAAGGTGGAATCGATCACGTAGCCCTCGATTCGCCGGGGAAAGCGGAAGCGCTGTTGCCAGGGCTGGACGTGGACAATATCAGCGTTCAGCGCGAGCCAATTTCACCGGTCTCGACCAAACCTTCAGGCCTCGCCCTCGAGGCACCGAGCATGGCTGCCTTGCAGGCGGAGCTGCAGTCCCTCGTGGGCCCGGACGGCGATCTGGAAGCCCAGGCCAAGGGAAAGGCGCCGTCCGCACCGTTTCATCCCGGCGGCAGCAGTGCCGTGAAGATTGTGGAAGCAGCCCAGAGTCCATACACAAATCTCTATCCAGCGGGGACACGCGGGATTCACCTGCCGGCGACCGCCGACGGTGCCTACAATGGTTTCGGCAACAACATCGCCAAACCTTGGATGGGGCAATCGACTGACCAGTTGCGCGTCAGTTTTGACTTCCGTTGCGCGAGCGGTGACTCGACCCCAGTCGGTACGTGGCGGTTCCACATCGGACGCTCCCACACCTCGGCTGCGGTCGAGCTTGGTCTGGGTGCCACCGAGCTTTTTTGCCAGAGCGCGAACTCCCGCGATCGCGTGGCAACCCTCCAGCCCGGCGAGTGGCATCAGGTGCAGTTCGTCATGAATCTGAAAGAGCGGACCTACACTGGGACGGTGGCCACCCGGACGAAGCGCACGGAATTTTCCCGAAGCTTTGCCGTCGGGTGGGAGGGGGCGATCGACTACTTCTTCATCGACAGCGGCGGCCACATCAAGGCGGCAAAACCCGCTCTGGACGCGGACAATTTTATGGTGAGCGACCAACCGCTGCCTTCCATTGATGGGCCGGGAGCGCTCTATGCCGCCGGCCTGCGGTCCGGCACTCAGGCGAGGATCAAAGAGCTGCGGCAGCAACTGGAGCAACGCGCCGCCGAGAATGAAGCGCAGCGCCGGAACCTCGATGCACAACTCGCGGCCGGTCCGGTCGCCCTGGCTTATGCCGTGTCCGAGGGCACGCCACATGATGCCCGGCTGCAACTCCGCGGGGAACCCGACCGCCCGGGCGCCGAGGTGCCGCGCGGTTTCATCCGTGTCCTCGGAAACTCTCAACTGCCCGACGGAGCCAGCGGCAGCGGACGACTGGAACTGGCGCAGTGGCTGACCCGGGCGGACAACCCGCTCACCGCCCGCGTCATGGTGAACCGGATTTGGCAATACCACTTCGGCCGCGCCCTCGTCAGAACCGCCAACGACTTCGGCGCCCGCAGCCAGCCGCCCACGCATCCGGAACTGCTCGACCACCTCGTGACACGTTTCATTCGCGGCGGTTGGTCCATCAAAGCGATGCACCGGCTGGTGATGCTGAGCACGACCTACCAGCAAGGATCAGTAAACAGTGAAACCGTAATCAATAATCAGTATCTAGTGGCTGCGCGCAGCAGCACTGCTTCACTGATTACTGAGCACTTCTCCCCCTTCACCCGCCGTCGCCTCAGCGCGGAGGAAATTCGCGACTCGATTCTGGCCACCAGCGGCGCCCTCGATATCGCGCCTGGGAAAGAGCATCCATTTCCGCCGGCCTACCAATGGGGCTACAGCCAGCACGGGCCCTTCACCGCGGTGTATGACCATGACGAGCGGAGCGTTTATCTGATGGTGCAGCGGATCAAACGGCATCCGTTTCTGGCTTTGTTCGATGGCGCGGATCCGAATTCCTCCACAGCCGAACGTCGCATCACGACTGTTCCCACGCAGGCGCTCTATTTCCTCAACGACCCTTTCGTTCATGCCAAGTCGGTCAAGTTAGCAGAACGACTACAGGCCGCCCGGCCGACGGAGAGCGGTCAGATCGAACTCGCCTCTCAACTCGCCTTCGGCCGATCGGCGACCGACGCCGAACAAACCGATGCCGCGGAATTTCTCGCCGACTGCCGATCCGAACTGAGTTCAGCCGGCACGACCGGCACCGGGCGCGCGGCCCTGGCCGCTTATGTCCGCACGCTGTTTGGCAGCAATGAATTTCTTCACTGCGACTGACCCATGAAACCCACGGACCCCTTCGCCTTGAGCCGTCGCGGCATCTTGCGTTCGGCGATCGCTGGCACCGCCATCCTGCCGGCCCTGCTTTCACAAATGCTCGCGGAAGAAAGCGGCCCGGCCGCGGACCCGCTCACGCCACGTTCAACTCATTTTCCCGCCAGGGCTAAACGCGTCATTTTCCTGTTCATGGGCGGCGGCGTGTCGCACGTCGATTCCTGGGACCCGAAGCCTCGGCTGTTCAGCGGGGCGGGCCAGTCTGTTTCGATCGATGAGTGGCAGGGTCGGAAGGGTGATTACAAAATGTATCTGACCCGCCCGCTTTGGGAGTTTAGCCCCCACGGCCAGTGCGGCACGGAAGTCAGTGCCCTCTTTCCCCATACCGCCGGATGCGTCGATGACCTTTGTGTGATCCGCTCCATGCGTTCGGACCATACGAACCACTACGAATCCACGCTCGGAATGCATACCGGCTCGTTCAGCTTCGCCCGGCCCAGCATCGGTTCGTGGGCCAGCTACGGTCTGGGGAGCGTGAACCGGAACCTGCCTTCGTTCGTTGTCATCGCGCCGCAGACGCCCTATGCGGGCAATCAGGTATGGGCCAGCGATTTTCTGCCGGGCGCGCATCAGGGCACGTTGGTCGTGCCTGGAGCCGATCCTATCGCCAACATTCGGCGCCGCGCCGCCACCCCGCATCTGCAGGAACTTGAACTGCAGGCGATGGCCCGGAGGAACCGCCAGCACCTGCTGACCCGCGCCGAAGACCCGCTTCTTTCGGCGCGGATCAAATCCTTTGAGACGGCCTTCGGCATGCAGATGGCAGCACCCGAGGTGTTCAATCTCTCGAAGGAGAGCGATGCCACCCTGAGTCTTTATGGCCTTGAGCGGGAATCAACCAAGGGTTTCGGATGGCAATGTCTAGTTGCTCGAAGGCTCGCCGAACGCGGCGTGCGCTTCATCGAGCTGATCGACGGAGGTTCCAGCAACAACTGGGATTCGCACGGTGACATGAACGCGCACGCGCCCCTGGCCAAGAACGTTGACCAGCCGATTGCCGGCCTCCTCCGTGACCTGAAACAACGTGGCATGCTCGACGACACCCTGGTGGTGTGGACCACCGAGTTCGGGCGCACGCCCTTCAAAGAAGCCCCCGGTCAGGCGGGCCGCGAACACCATCACTGGGTCTTCTCCTCGTGGATGGCCGGCGGGGGTGTGAAAGGCGGAATCGTGTATGGCGAATCTGACGACGCCGGCATCCGGGTGGCCAAAGACGAAGTGCATGTGCACGACTTCCACGCCACCATCCTGCATCTGCTGGGTTTCGACCACGAACAGCTCACCTACCGTCACAACGGCCGCGATTATCGCCTCACGGATGTGGCGGGCAACGTAGTGAAGGGAGTTCTCGCGTGATCCATCTGGTGCGGATCATCCTTGTCCATAACCTGCGCCGACACTTTTCAAGAATCATCGAATGAATATCCGAGCACTGAAAGAATTTCGACGGAAAATGAAACGGAACCACCAAACACGCAGAGCGTTTGCTCTATCATCCATCGCGCTCACCGCGCTCGCCTTTTCAGTCCTCGCCGGCGTGTCTGCGGAGGAGAAGTCCGATTTCGGGGCAGGTAAGGTAAAGTCAACGAACGTGCCCGATTTCACCCAAGGCGAAAAGATCCCTGAAGGTGCGAAGCACGACTGGAATCTCGGTGCCACGGGCCTGCGCGGCTGGATTTATTGTGACAAGATGGTCACCTCCGATGCCCGCGCAGATCGCGATCACCAAGGTGGAGGAGGGTTCTCCCGCTGACGGCGTTCTCGTGGTCGGCGACGTGATTCTCGGCGTCGACAGCAAGCCGTTTTCCTATGACCCGCGCACCGAAATGGGCAAGGCCCTGACCCTTGCCGAATCGGAAGCGGGCAAAGGCAATCTCCGCCTGATCCGTTGGCGCGCAGGCCGCTCGGCGCAAGTCGTGGTGAAGCTTCCGGTGCCCGGGACTTACAGCGCGACTGCTCCCTACGATTGCCCGAAGTCCAAACGCATTCTCGAACAAGGATGCAGGGATCTCGCCGCGCGGATGGCGGATCCCTCCTATGCGCAACGGCTGGACCCCATCCCCCGATCGCTCAATGCGCTCGCCTTGTTAGCCAGCGGCGACCCAGGCTACCTCCCGCTGATCAAGAAGGAAACCGAGTGGGCCGCGAACTTCAAAACCGAAGGGATGGCAACATGGTATTACGGCTACATCATGATGTTCCTGTCGGAATACAAGATCGCAACGGGGGATGATTCCGTCATGCCGGGCTTAACGCGGCTCTTGCTCGAAGCGGCCAATGGTCAAAGCGCGGTCGGTTCGTGGGGCCACCAGTTCGCTCGGCCCGGCGGACGACTTTACGGATACGG
This sequence comes from Pedosphaera sp., assembly GCA_009695205.1. GTDB lineage: Bacteria > Verrucomicrobiota > Verrucomicrobiia > Limisphaerales > UBA9464 > SIBK01. The sequence continues at coordinate 19,161 of SIBK01000094.1, forward strand.
AATGATGAACTCCCCGGGTTTGCCTCTGACGATCTCCCTGGTAATGGCCCGTGAGGCGGGCGTGAAGGACCCGGCGGTGGACCGTGCCATCGAACTCAGCGTCCGCCTGATGCAATTCTACATCGGCAAGGGAGCGATTCCTTACGGCGACCATTCTCCCTGGATTGAGAACCACGAGGACAACGGCAAGTGCGGAATGGCCGCCGTGCTGTTCAACCTGCTCGGTTAGTCGAAAGGCGCGGAATTCTTCTCGCGCATGAGCATCGCTTCTCACGGATCGGAACGGGACACACTGGCAATTTCTTCAACATTCTCTGGGGCATGCCCGGAGTTGCCCTGTCGGGACCCCAGGCGACGGGGGCGTGGATGAGTGAGTTTGGGACGTGGTATTTT
>SIBK01000095.1 GCA_009695205.1 Pedosphaera sp.
TTGGCACCACCCTTCTCGGCGGGATTCTCGGGGGCATCCTCGCCATTCCCCTGGCCGCCGCCTTGCGAGTATTGATGTTTCGCTATGTCTGGCGAAAACGCGATTCGTGACACGATTCGATCACGGACGTACGACTGGACGCGAGGACTCGGGGAAAACCGGCTTCAACCTCCGCCGGTATCGCGTAGTTGGTGAATTGGGTTGCTGGGGCCCGGGAACAGCCCCCGCGGCGAAATGCCGAAGAGAACGATGCCGTAACCCAGGCCTCGGGCCGAAGTTCAGCTCGTCGCGCGATGTACCCGTGTTCCTTGGGGAAGCCGGGGCCGTTACAGGCCGCTGGGATGATCCACGAAGCTCCAAGGGATCCGAAACCTCTGACTCAGGGCGGTGGCCAGCGACTTCACTCCAAACGTTTCGGTGGCGTAGTGCCCTCCATAGAACACGTTTAATCCGAGATCTTCGGCCTGGGAGTGAGTCCAGTGCGGACCTTCCCCGGTGATGAATGTGTCGACACCCTCGGCGGCGGCGGTCTTCATATGGGATCCGGCGCCGCCTGTGCAAATTCCGATGCGGAGGCATGAATCTCCGCCGCCTGCGAGGAGTGTTGGGGGGGCGCCCAACACGCGTTCAAGGTGCTCACCGAGAGTTGCCCGGGAAATTCGCAGTAGTCCTTGTCGCCCGAGATGGCGTCCCTTCTCCATAAAAAACGGACGCACCTGCCGCAACCGAAGAGCTCGGGCGAGGCCGGCCGCATTTCCGAGGGTGGGATGCGCGTCCAGCGGGAGGTGCATCGAATACACAGCGAGATCGCTTTCCAGCAGCAACCGGATCAATTCGTAATGACGGCCGGTCCACGGATGAGTGGCATCCCAAAACAATCCGTGATGCACGAGCAAAAGGTTGGCGCCCTGCTTGGCCGCCAGGCGGATTGTGGCACGCGTGGCGTCCACGGCCGCGGCAATGTGGGAGATCCCGCGCCGGTTTTCCACCTGGAGCCCGTTGACCGCTCCATCGTAGTCCACAAAGGTGCCCGGCTTGAGCAGCCGGTCGCATTCTCGGACGATGGTTGCAAGGGATACGGTTTTCATTTTCGCCAATCTCGATCCACGCTTCACAAATAGTACCGCTCCTTGGCTCTGGCGCGTTCGTAGTTCTTCCGCGCTTTTTTGACGGCAGCGCGGGTGGAAGTTTCCGCGATGGGCACGTCCCACCACGATTCGTAACCGGGCACGCGTTGCTCCAGACTGGTTTCAATCACGATGACGGTCGTCTGCGTTTGCACGCGGGATTTGGCAAGCGCAATTTTCAGTTCCGGAATATCCCGCGCGCCGAGGACGTTGGCCCCGAGGCTACGCGCGTTGGCGGCATAGTCCACAGGCACCGGTTCACCGTCGAGTTGCGCGGTCTTCCCGTTGCGGAAACGGTAGCGGGTGCCAAATCCGCCGCTCCCGATCGCGCGGGAAAGTCCGCCGATGCTTTGGAATCCGTGATTGTTGAGCAGCAAGACCGTAAGCTTGTACCCTTCTTGAATCGCGGTGACGAGTTCGGAGGACATCATTAACCACGAACCGTCGCCGACCATCACATAGACTTCGCGGTCCGGCGCGGCCATCTTCACGCCCAAGCCCCCCGCAATTTCATAGCCCATGCACGAATAACCATATTCCATGTGGTATCCCTTGGGATCGCGCGTGCGCCAGAGCTTGTGCAAATCCCCCGGCAGACTGCCCGCCGCGCCTATCACAACGTCCTGCGGACGTGCGAAGTCATTCACGGCGCCGATGACTGCGCCCTGGTTGACGGGCCGGCTGGTGTTCAAATTGTAAATACGTTCGACTTCAATATCCCAGTCGCGGTTGAATTTCTGTCCGCGCCTGCGGCAGGCGCCGCTGACTTGCCAGCCGCGTAGCGCCTTGCCCAATGCTTCCAAGGCCGCCCGAGCGTCGGCCACCACGGGCAGCGCAGAGCGTTTGAACGCGTCGAACTCCGCGACGTTGATATTGATGAATCGAACCTTCGGGTTTTGAAATGCGGTGTTCGAAGCGGTGGTGAAATCGCTGTACCGTGTGCCGATGCCGATGACGAGATCCGCGTCGCGAGCGGTGATGTTGGCGCCGGGCGTGCCGGTGACACCTATCGCGCCGAGCGATTGCGGATGGTCGTAGCGCAACGCACCTTTGCCCGCCTGGGTTTCAGCCACGGGAATTCCAGTGAGCTCGGCGAACCTGGCGAGAGCCGTGTGGGCTTCGCTATAAATCACGCCACCGCCCGCAACGATGAGTGGCTTCTTGCTTGCACGAATCCATTCGACGGCTTCAGTCAAGAGCGTGGGTTCGGGCGTCGGACGTGGGATATACCAAACGCGGTCCTCGAAAAGTTCCGTGGGATAATCGAACGCCTCCGTCTGGACATCCTGCGGCAACGCGAGCGTTACGGCACCCGTCTCGGCTTGGGACGTCAGCACCCGCATCACTTCCGGCAGGCAGTTCATGAGCTGGTCCGCGCGGTTGATTCGGTCCCAATACCTGGATACGGGCCGGAAGCAATCGTTGACCGAGATGTCTTGCGACAACGGGTGTTCGAGTTGCTGCAGCACCGGACCCACATTGCGGCGTGCAAAGATGTCGCCGGGCAGGAGCAACACCGGGATGCGATTGACCGTGGCTAGCGCGGCGCCGGTCACCATGTTTGTCGCACCCGGGCCGATGGAACTGACGCAGGCAAAAGCGCGCAGCCGATTGTTCATCTTCGCAAAGGCCGCGGCGACATGTACCGAACCCTGCTCGTTCTTGGTCATGTAGTAACGGAACTCCGGAAACTGTTGCAGCGCCTGTCCAATGCCCGCGATGCAACCGTGCCCGAAAATGCCGAGGCAACCGGCAAAGAACGGCTGGCGCCGGCCGTCGCGTTCGACGTGTTGGCGCATGAGGAATTGAATGACGGCTTGCGCGGCGGTGAATCGTTTGGTTTTCATAGGGGCCTGTTTATCAAAAGCCGCCGCGTTCTTCGATGAATCTTAATGCCTCCGGCTCGTACGCCATGAAATTCGCGCACCCGTGGCGCGTGACGACGATCGCGCCACCGGCGTTGCCCATACGCGCGGCTTTATACCAGTCCCACCCCTTCACCAGCCCGTAGATGAAACCCGAAGCAAAGGCGTCGCCCGCGCCGAGGACGTTATAGATCTCCACGGGAAAGCCGGGAACATCGGTCGGCTCGCCGTCCGATGGAAAAAGCGTGGCGCCCTTCTCACCGCGTTTTACGACAATCAGTTTGGGGCCGTGGCGTTGCAGGGAGCGGACAGCAGCTTCTAAATTGCCCGCGACGCGCGCCCCGGAAATCTGTGAGTGGCTCACGTTCACTTGTGTCGGATCGGTGAGGTTGGCGGCTTTGCATTCATCCTCCGTGCCGAGCACGATGTCCACGAGCGGCAACACCGCGCGCACGGTGACCCCGAAGGCGCGGGCATCATGCCATTGGTTCGGGCGAAAATCCAGGTCGAGAAGCACCGTGGCGCCGGCGGCTTTGGCCTGCTCGGCCGCGAAGATGTTGGCGCTGCGACTCGGCTCTCGGCTCAGGCCCGTGCCGGAAAATTCGAAGACACGGCAGTCGGCGACGGGAGTCTTTAAAACGTCGTCAATCGACAGCTGATTGTCCGCGCAATTGTCACGGTAATAAACCAGTGGAAATTTGTCGGGCGGCTCGATGCCAAGGATCACTGCGCTCGTGCGGCTGTCCGGTTTGCGCGGTATAAATCGGGTTTCCACACCTTCCTGATCGAGGAAAGCTAAAATAAAATCGCCGACCGGATCTTCGCCCACCGCCGTGAGCACAGCGGTCCGAAGCCCCAGTCGCTGCGCGCCAACCGCGATGTTCGTGGGCGAGCCACCGACGTAGGCCGCGAATGATTTAATTTGCGGAAACGGCGCGCCCACATCATTCGCGTAAAGATCAATGGACGAGCGGCCCATCGTAATAAGATCGAACGTGGGAGATGTCTTTGTCATATTCTAATTCACCTTCGCGCGGGCCCCTTTTTCCAACTCCCGCGTCACCCTCGGCATGCGCAGATCCCGGATCGCCCACGTTGCCTTGATTTGGGCGTGGTTGACGCCGTCGGTATTGGCGAGCGATTGGCGCATTGGCTGGCTGTATTTCCGGTCTCATGCCAGGCCACGCCATCGTCGCACGGCCCACTCTAGCGTCAGTAGCTCCAACACCGTGCCCAGCCACCAGGACTTGTCCCACAGCGGCGTTCGCCGATGCTCCACCGTCGGGGGAGGCGCGTTGGCAAGAAGCTCCTGAACATTCGGTAGCGCACTGGCGGTGGAAAACGTCCTCCCACCAGAGGTCCCGGCGATCGCGGCCATCAAATCCGGTCGCGCCCGCAAGTCCTCCATTTCCTTGTCCGTCACTTCACTCACCAGCAACTGTCGATCATCTCCCAGTTTCACTCCGCGCTGCGTGGCCGCAGCGGTGACGATATAACTACCCGCCACCGGCGGCCGGAGCTCCGCCACGTACAATCGGCTAGCGCTGTCGTAGCGGGCGCTTACTAGAGCGTTGGTACTCCTACCGAGGCCATTACCCAGGGAAAGGGTAACGTCCGCGGTGGCCAATTCCTGCAATTGGTTGTTGCGCACATGGACGTTGGCTTTCACCACATCACCGGGGCCGCAATAGCCGTGGGCTAGCTCAAGGGTTACCGCCGAGTTTGTGCGGCCGATTTTTCCGGCGGCCAACCAGCGAACAGCGTTCACCCAAAACTGGCGATAATAGCGGCAGTCGTTATTCGCTTCCGAGATCCGTCCATTCGAAGGGGTGGGTTCGCCCCAAATCGTTTCAAAATCGCGACCCCATGCCCGGGTTGTGTCTGAAGTGAAGGCCAGGCTCCGGCCTTTGCCAATCTGCTGCACTGCGATCAGCACATTGCCACCCGGACCTTCGGCTTCGGCCAACACGACCGCGCCGGGTTTGGCGCGCTCGACGCGATTCATCCCATACAGCGTTGGGAACTTTGTGGTCCAGATGACCTGGGTCTCGGAGCGATCACCACCAAACGCCACCAGCGGATGATTCCAGGCTTGGCGCGGCACCGTCAGGTGAATCGGACGCACCTCCGCATCGTCACTGCTTTCCATCGCCACCGGAATGATGCGGTCGAGAATCGTCCGGTGATAACCGCCTTTTCCAAAGGCCGAGTTGCCGCCGATCATGACGAACCCGGCGCCATGCTGCTCGACGAGTTTGTCGATGTTCTGCAGTTGTTCCGGCGAGAAGGACTCAATTTTGATGTCGCTATGAATAATGACATCAAATTCCAGCAAGGCAGCCAGTGTGTTAGGAAAACCGTGAGTCGGATGTTCGACCGGATAAATGCGTTCGTGGGTGTCTGGATCGGAGTCGACGGTATTGAGAAACTGGCCGTTATTACCTTTTTGCCGATAGAGCGCCGTGACTTTGATATCCTTATCCGAATGCAGTGCATCCCGGAGGTATTTCCATTCCGGAAAGGGGCTGGATTTTTGCTGAGGCGTGCCCTCCATATAGATCACGTGGACGGTGGGATCGAGAACTTCGAGGGCGAACTGACGGCGGTTATTACTCGTGAGCCACTCCTCCTCTAACGGAGCGATGCGGACTTCGTACATCTGGATTCCCTTCTGTCGCGGGGTAAAGTCGAGTTCCACCTGCTGAGCTGCTCCATTCAACCGGACCTCTTTCACAGCCAGAACGTCGCCGTCGCGTCGTATTTGGATCGGAACGGTTTGGTTGGGGTAACCGGCCGAACGGAGGGCTACCACAACGCGAGTGGGGGCTTGGTTGGGGACGGCGCGTTTTACCTGCACATTCTCGATCACGACGTCCTTCATGTCGTTGGTCGTACCGGTCACCACCGCATGAATGGGAATTCCACGGCGGTGAAATTGCCGGGCGACACCTTCGAGCGAGCGCGTCGAGGTTTCAATTCCGTCGGAAAAGAGCACGACGCCTGTGAGTGGCTCATCGGTGGACGCGGTGAGGAGGTTTTCGAGAAGAGACATGGCGGAACCCATGGCGGCGCTGCTTTGGTCGCTCGCTGAACCCGCAGCCGCGCGGTCTCCACCCTTCATCGCCTTCGCCGCCACGGCCATTTTGCCGGAAGCTTCGCCCATTTGCTTAGCGGCACCAACCCCCAATCGCGATGCTTTCCCTGCCAGCCGAGCGAGGCGGTCCGCGATCTCCTGAGCTTCCTTGCTCAACTGCTCCTGCTGCGGCCCAAGTTTCGCCAACGCCTGCTCGTTGGGCTTGGCCGAGGCGTCCTCGGGTTTCTTATTTTCACCCACCAAACCTTTCGATGCGTCCGCGCGGGCTTGGCTGGCTTTATCGCCCGGTTTATCACCTGGCTGGCCGCCCTTTCCCTGACCGGAGCTTTTCGGAGTGGCGGCATTATTAGCTAGGGCCGGCGCGGCGGCCGGTCGGGAGATTGCTGCGAGACTGGCGTCAGGACTGGCGTTGGGATTTTCCCCCGAATTTTGGCATGCGGCGCTCAAACGGGATTGCTGGCAGCTGAGTTCCTGGATTTGATCCAGCGCACGGGCGAACTCCGCCTGGTTCGGATCCTCGAGATTCCTCTTCAGGATTGCCTCCAAGACGACCTTCAAGGCGGGAGGGGGTTCCTCACCGGGCGGTTTTTCCGGGGCGGGCGGGACGATGGGGAGGTCCTGTAACTTCGGCATGAGTTGCATGACCCGATAAAGACTGGCGAGAGCGGCTTCCTCGGGCGGCAGGGATCCCTCTCGCAGGCGCTTCTCCAAAGTCGCCCCCGCCTGCTTCATCGCGTTCACGGCCACGTTGATCTCGCCCTGTAAGGGCAGAGGGGCACCGGATTGCGTCAAGGCGTTCTGGTACATCTGGGCAAAAGCAACGGCATCCATCTGCCGAGCCGCCAACTCCGCGAACTTGTCTGCCGACGCATTCTTCGCCAGCGCAGTCGTGTCGGCAATAATCTGCTTTTCGACCATCAATAGATTCATTTTTTTACCGGGTTTACCTGGCTTCTTGCAGGGTTTCCCCTCCAGGTTGGTAATCTCAACAAAGTAAACAGGCGACCGGCCGACGCCCGGACTGTCGAGCGTATTATTGTCCGTCGCCACGGCGTGGTACGCGATGAGTTCGAACTCGTTCAGCTTTAGACCGGCGAGATCGAGATCGAATTCGCCCTTCACGTCGGTGTCGGTGACTGAAGTGCGATGGACGACTGCTTCCTGCTCGGGTCCATTCAGGCGGTGATAAACCACCTTGAGCTCTGCGACGCAAAAATCGTCCGTCGCGGAAATCTTGAGTGGTATTTTGTCAACGGCAGCCGCTCGCATATCTCCACCGGGCTCTGTAATCTCTACTTTGGGCGGCGCATCCGGAATGGCAGTAAAGTAGTGAACCTGGTCATCGGCGCTCCGACGACCCTTCGTGTCGAATAGCTCAATCCGGTAACCGTCGTCCTTGAGGATCGGCAACTGGACGGTCCACTGCTGTTGAACATCCAGCGTGAGTTCGAGTTCGGCATCATTGGTGAAATGCAAACGTGCCTTAGAAAGGGGTACCGTAGGAATCAGATGAAAAGTCGCCGTGCTACCACGAACGACATGGACGTCGGCGGAGGCCTGTAGGGTGGACTTCAGGCGGGTGTATGCCGGGGGATCGAGATGGACGCGTAGCTCCTTCACTTCGGGCGGCACATAGGCGGTGACCGCAAAGTTATCCGACACGGCGTCACTTCCGGAGACGCGGTAGCTGAAAGAAGCATGAACGTTCTTCAACGTGTGCAAGTACGTTCCGTTCGTCGCCTGTCTGAGAGGGACAACCGTCCACTCTATCGTACCCTTTTGCCGCAGGCGCAGTTCGGCCTTGGACGGAATTCGACCGCTGAAAATGGAGGTTAAATCGAGATCACGACCGATGGGAACCTCGATCGAACCTGGGCTTACTTTGACCTGCGTAAAGGCGGCGGACGACCCCGGCGCGACGGTTCGTTTGAGGGCGGCGCCAGCTGACGGGACGGTGGTGGCAAAGGCAAGCAACGCCAGCAACCCAATTCCGGTTGCGAGCGCTGGCACAAACAGCTGCCGCTCGTAGGGGACAGACGTTCGCTTCAGCGTGGTCGTCGTCTTTTTTTCGAGGGCCAAGACCAAATCCTGCTCATAGTCCTGGGTGACCTTCCGATCCCCGTTCAGGTATTCGGCGGCGGTCGAAACTTCGCAGCCAATCTGCGGTTGCGCAACCTCAAGACCCAGCGCAGCCTGTTTGAGCGACGTGGGGCGGCGCCCCAGTTGGAACCATTTCACCGTGCCCGTAGCCAGCAGCGCCGCGAGCCAGCGGACTCCGACCGGTAGCAGGACCCAATAGTCCACGAGAGCGGCCTGGACGAATAGGAGCGCCATCGCCGCGCCGATGGTGAGCGCGGTAGCAAACCGAGTGGTCTGATCCCGCTTGCGACCCGCGGCGGCGAGTTGGGAACGGGCGAGTTTTGATTCAGGAGTCAGCGCCATAGAGAGCCTCTGGTTTAGGCGTGCGACCGGTTGGAATAGAGTGTCTCCAAGTAAAGGAGCACAAGTGCAACTACTAACAAGACCCTCCAGAACTCCCTTTGGTTTCGGGACGGACCAAATAAACCGGCTGTCAGTGTCGACTTTTCGCCATCCGACCTGCGGGTTATTTGCTGTTGGAACTCAGCCGGGCGCCAGGCGACGAGGTCGGATTCGGACGCTGGCACGTTGACGGCGAGCCGATGGAGTTCCCGCCCGCCCGCATCGCGTAACGAATACAGGCCCGGCTGCGAGAGATTCATAGTCAGGCGGCCCTGATCATCGGTGGTCAGAGGCACTTCGTTCTGGGTCAGACCCCGAAGACGAAAGGTCACGTTCTGTGCGGTCGTACCAAGTTCGAGTTCACTTTCTGCACCGGCGACAAAATTGGCTCCGGCACGTAAGCGGTCCGCCCTGTCCCGGCCCGCGAGGAACAGAACGGTCTGATGGAGCCAAGGGACGAAAGTCTTGTGCTTGGGCCAGTCGTTCCAAGTGGTATCCGCTGAAGTATTTGCCCAGAGCACCCGGCTCGATCCCGTGATGCTTCCAACCAGGAGTGGAACATCGTCCTCGAAGCGCGCCGACACGATGCCTTTGGTTCCTGGGGCCACACTAAATCGCCGCTTGAAGGCGGGTAACGCCAGGTTGCCGCTGTTCGGTTCGCGGAAGGGTGCAAACAAAGCCGACCCCAGTCCCTGTTTGCCTATGCGCCAGTCGGAATCTCCATCGGCCGATTCGACCGCGCGCAGAGCGACCGGGCAGAGATCAGCGAAGTCGGAATTAAACCGGCTCGCGATGACTTCGTCGCCGGCGAAGAGTAGCAGTCCGCCCCCCCGATTCACATACTCGCGGAGGGCCTGGGTCGCCCCCGGCGGGAGTTGTCTCTGGGCGGGAAGCAGTACGACTTCAGGAGGGGGATTCCCGGGCTGCCCGGCGAGACTATTGCCGAGATCCTCCGGGCCAATTTTCCGAAGTGCAAAGAGAGAACTGGACAGATTCGTGGTGCCAAACGTCGGATCCAGGGCCGCACTGAGGAAGAAGGATTGCTCAGCAAACGAACGGGCCCCCCTTGCGCCCCTCGACGAGCAGCACCTGGATGGGCTCGGGAATGAAGAATGCCTGAAAGCGGGCATCATCGAGTGCCAACGAGTCCTTGGGATGCACCCGGAGTTCGGCGTTGTGCCAGCCAGGTTTAAGCGGGGGCAAAGTCAAATTGAGATGGGAGCCATTGCTTGCAGCCAGAGAGACCGGCTGACTCAAAATCACTTTGCCATCGATCAGGAACTCTGTTTCGAGCACAGGTAGATCTTCATCACCGTAACTGGTGATTATTGCGTGAGGTTTGGTGTCATTCACCGGCTCGAGGTTCAGTTCGCTCACCGCAATGTTGGGCGAAATAAGGTCGCCGATCGGCAGCATGTTCACCTCGACGTCGGCCGGGAGCGGCGCGGCACTGAGGTTTTGCGCGCTGGCCCGCTGCAGATCGCTAATGACAGCGATGGACGTTATAAGTCTTGGATCGCCGAGCGCTGGCAACCGCGCGGCTTCGCGCAGTCCATCACTCAAATCGCCTCCGCCCGCGCCGGGCATGAGGTCTGCCAACTTTTGCGTCACTACGGACGGGGGCGCAAAACCCGAGGCAATCGTGGCGCGCCCTCCGCAAATCACCAACGCGGCCCGGTCGCCGGCCTTGAGCGACGTGAGCAAGCCACGGGCGGCTTTCTGGGACCGTGTCCAGCGAACACCGCCGCTGTCGGTGACCTGGAGACTGGCGGATGTGTCGAGCACAAGGATGACCTGACGCGCTTGCCGGCCGCCGGCGGCGATCGTGCTCAGCAGCAAATAGAGCCGGGCAAAGGCGAGCACCAGCAGGGCAAAGAGGAGCAATCGCAGAGCGAGAAGCAGCAGGTTGCGTAACTTCCGCTTGGAAGATGCCTGTTCATCCTGGCGCGCGAAAAACCGGACCGTGCTGAAGCGCAGTCGTTGACTCTTTCGTTTGAGCAAGAGGTGGAGCACTACTGGAATTACCAAGCCACCAAGAGCCGACAGGAAGAGTGCGTTGGTGAAGAGGAATGGCATTTCAATGGGGACGAAGGGCGCGTACGAATTCGGTTTTCATCCGTTAGGCTGGCAGCCTCAAAGAGCCATTCGTTTCTCGAGGTACGCAATGAGGGCGACGTCGAGCGGCTGATCCGTGCGCAGCTGTTGGTATTCGATTTCGAGCTTGATGCAGGACTGCCGGACGCGGTCGCAGAAGGCTGCCAGCCGACGCCGGTATTCGTCACGAAATTCATCGGCGTGAACCACCACTTCCTCGGCCGTCTCTCTATCTTCCATGATAAATTCGCCTTCGTAGGGCAGATCGAGTTCCTCGGGCGCCAGGGTGTGAAAGACGATCACTTCCTGGCGTTGCGCGTGGAGCTGCGTCAACAGTTCAAGGGACGTGTCGTCGGAGGTAAAGAAATCAGAAATAACCACCGCCAGACCGCGCCGGGTAAAAGTCTGGACGAGGTCGAAAAGATCCTGGCCCACGAGCGTGGTTCCGCAGAACGGGCGTTGGCCAGCAGCGTGAAAATCTCGACGGTCTGACTCCGGGTCACCTGGGCGGGCAAGGCCTGTTTTGATTCGGGGCCGAACAGAATCAAGCCGGGGGCATCCCGTTGTTTCACCATCAGTTGGGCCAGTGCAGCGGCTAGCAACCGGGCATTGAGGAACTTGTTTCTGTCGCCTTCCCCGAAATCCATGGAGGCGCTGGTATCGAGGTAAATCTGGCACCGGAGGTTGGTGTCATCCTCGAACTGCTTCACATAATAATGATCGGTGCGCGTCCAAACTTTCCAGTCGATGTGTCGAAGGTTGTCCCCCGGGGTGTAGGCACGGTAGGCTCTGAATTCGGCGCTGTAACCGAGGAACGGGCTGCGATGGAGTCCATCCAGGAAGCCCTCGACAATAATGTTCGCCAGCAACGGCAGATCCTCAGTCGCGGCGAGAAGTCGCGGGTGCAGGGCGAGAGTCGAGGGCATGCGGAGGGACGGCGGCTTCAGGGTTTACCGCCGGCCGGCACTTCTTTCAACAGTCGTTCGATCAGTTCACCGACCGAAACCTTCTGGGCGCGAGCGCTGAAATTTGCCAGGACGCGGTGACGCAATACCTGCCGGGCTACAGAACGCACGCCTTCGTAGTCCGCGCACAGTTTGCGGCCCACCGCCGCCTGTGCCTTGGCCCCAAGGATCAAGTATTGCGAAGCGCGCGGACTGGCGCCCCACCGGATAAACTCCTTCACGTACGCCGGAGCTGTCGGATCCTCCGGGCGCGTCGCAGAAACGAGCCGGACGGCGTACTGGATCACCTCGTCACTCACCGGCATCGCTCGAATGAGTTTCTGGATATCCACAATTTCCCCGCCGGTCAGGACCGGGTGGAGGTCGGGCAGTTCGTTGCCGATGGTGGTGCGGACCACTCGTTCTTCTTCCGCATTCGACGGGTAGGTCGTCCGAATGTGAAACATGAACCGGTCGGCCTGGGCCTCTGGAAGAATGTAGGTGCCCTCTTGCTCAATCGGATTCTGTGTCGCAAAGACGTGGAAGGGTGCCGCCAACGGGTAGGTCTTGGTGCCAATCGTGACTTCTCGCTCCTGCATGACCTGGAGCATGGCCGCCTGGGTCTTGGGGGGCGTGCGGTTAATTTCGTCCGCCAGGATCAGGTTGGCAAAAATCGCCCCCGGTAAGAAAACCTGTTTCCTCCGGCCAGTTTCATGATCCTCCTCCAACACATCCGTGCCTGTAATATCGCTCGGCATGAGATCGGGCGTGAATTGGATCCGGCTAAATTTCAGGTCGAGCACCCGGCCGAGTGATCGAATCAGGAGTGTCTTGGCTAGGCCGGGAACTCCTTCAATCAAGCCATGGCCACCGCAAAACACCGTGAGCAAAACGTTTTCGATCACCTCATTTTGACCGACGATTGGCTTGCCGAGCCCGGTGAGGAGGGCATGGCGTTTCTCGGCGAGGCGTTAAATTGCCTCGACGATGACCGGGGCGACGGGCGAAGTGGGTTCAGGCATGGAAGTAGTTAACGCGGGGGGATTAGGCGGATCGATTTGTACAAACTGGCCGGTGAGCAAGACACTCTCACGGGGTGATGGGTTTTTTCAGCGACGCGAGGTACTCCACTAGATCGACAAATTCACCTGCCGTGAGGTTTGCCTGAAGTCCGGCGGGCATGATGGACTGAGTCTGCTTTTCCCGATTGGCAATCTCCATTTTTTCCAGCCGCTGCAAGGTCCCGCCCTGGAGCTTAAGGACTAAATCATCCTCAGTCTCGCTCGCAAGAAGTCCGTAGGCTTCGTCGCCGTTTTTCAAAGTGATGGCCCATGCCTCGAAGCCAAACGAAATCCCTGAACTGGGGTCCAGGATCGACTCGTAGAGTGCATCCTTGCCGAGTTTAGTGCCAATTTCTGAGAGATTGGGACCGAAATCAGTGCCTTCCCCCATCACCGGATGGCATCCGATACAATTGATCTCCGGCCGTCTAAAAATTGTGGCGCCCTTCCGCGGATCGCCGGACTGCCGGAGCAATTCGGCGGCGGGCGGCATGGCTGCCTCTCCCTTCGCGGCCGGCAACGGCAAGACTTTCGCCGCCTCAGCTTGGATTGACTTCCAGCGAACACTGTTCAGCTCGGTTGTTGTTAGAAGCCGGACGTCGGCGGACAGCTTGCCCGATGCCGCCAGTTGGAGAAGCCCGCGGGACCCGTCCTGGGAGCGAGCGAGCGCCTGCACGGCGGCCCGCCGATGAACGGCCGATCGGCCGGAGTCGGTCACCACGGATAGCAGGAGGGGCGCGCCGCGATTATCGGCGGTTTTCCCAAGGGGCTCGATCAACCGCCCTGCCGTGCTTGGATTGGCAAGGGCGGATTTCAGCAGTTCCGACCCATCATTCGCGAGCAGCGCTCGGAGGGCGTCGAGGGCGGAAGCATCGGTGGAGTTCGCCAGGGCGTACTCCAACAGGGCGACGTTCTGATCGCGGAGCCTGAATTCACGGACCAGCTCGACGAAGGCCGGCTGTCCACGCACTTGATCCAGCACTCGAAGCAATGCTTGCCGGATCGCCGGGCGCGCCTCCAGATCTGCGTCTTTCAGGCGCTTGAGCGCTTCGATCTGGTTGATAAGTCGCGGGTCATCGACCCCTGAATGAAGGGCCGACGATGCGACGACGAATGCGAGTATGGCGAGTCTTCGGAGCTCCCGTTGGATGGGCATTCTCTGAAACACGGATAGATACTGTTTACTACGGCCGGCTCCTGGACCCATTTGTTGGATGGGTCCCATGCACCCAGCCTGGCATGTCCTCTCGGGAAGAGAGCTGACTCTACTTGGTGGCACCCGTGGCAAGTTCCAGGAGGGCGGCGTCTTTTTCCGGGCCGGACAGAAAATCGAGGGCCCGCAGGTAGCGTGGCTGTTCCGAGGAGGCCAGATCCTTTCCGTTGAGGATCTTGACCAGCAGCGACGAGGTTTCCTTCGCTCGAGATCGCCAAATTATTCCACGGCCCGCCGCTGTCGTGATCGCTTCGGGATTGTTCTTCATGTAGGCGGCGAGACAGGCATCCCAATTCCCGTCGGCGGCAATTCCCAACGCCTCAAGGTACCAGCGGTCCTGACCATCGTAGCCACGGGCGAGGGCCTCCCAAAGAGCTGGCACCTCCGGGGAGCTGTTATAATAAAGGGCGATCGCACACTCGCGTCGAACCTGCGGTTCCCGATCCGAGACCATGCGGCGGAGGATAGCAGGGAGGTTTAGTTTGAACTGCCGGGCGATTCGCAGCCCGGTGATTCGCAGGTCGGCATTCGCATCGCCGATGGCGGCCTCGACGTATCCCGCCGTCTTTCCGGGAATCCGTGCGAGGAGGTGGAGCGCACGGGCCCGTATGACTGGATTTGGATCACCCCACATTTTCAACAACTGGGGCTCCGCTGCAGCACCCAAACGAGCGAGAGTGCTGAAGGCACGCTGGCGCGTCGCGATATTGGGAGAGCGTAAGGCATTTGCCGAGCCGGTCGCCGTGCCGAAATCCTGGGGAGAAACATTGGGTTTGTGACCCTTCGGCGCAACGCGGTATATCCGACCCGTCATCGTCGCCAACGTCTGGTCCTTCATGAAATGCCCGCCCACACCGGCGTCGTTCCAATCGGCGACATAGAGCGAACCGTCCGGTGCGACCGCTACATCACTGGCGCGGAACCAGGTGTCATTGGGACTGGTGAGCACATTGGTGATCCCCGCCCTGTAACCCGCACCGTCGCGCCTGACAGGATACCCCCGCACAACCCGGGGTCCGGCGTCACAATGAATCGGTTGATTCCGAAATGCCGAAGGAAGCAGGTCTCCCTCGTAAAAACAAATGCCCGTCGGCGATCCAGCTCCGGTTAGGAGCAAGTTTGGGACGACACCGGGATCATTCAAGTGCCAGTGCCTGCGCGGGATCTCCGCCTCCCAACCCGTCCGCTTCTGCTGCCATCCTGCTCCCGTCATTTCGTCGGTATACCCGTAATTCCCGTGCTCCATCACAAAGTTGATACGAACCCCCTGGTTGCCGTCGTCATCATTGTCGGGCTGCCAGATCGTCCCATACGAATCGACTGCCAGTTCGTAGTTGTTGCGGAAGTTATGACCCAGCACTTCGACCGATGAGCCGTCCGGTTCGCAACGAAACGCCATTCCCTGACGGTAGGGTTTTCCCTGGCCTGTGATGGCAATGCCTCGCAGATCCTTCACCAACTCACCCTTCATCAATTCTTCCACGGGCAACTTGCCGTGCAGTGCAATCTTGCGAAGGGATGCGGGCGGGCGTCGAAGGAATCCTCCGGCATTCCCAAAATTAAAGTAGAGACGGCCGTCGGGCCCGAAGATAAAAGCGTGGGCGGCATGGTCGTGATCGGCCTGCTTTGGGTCGGTGATGAAAAGTAATTCCCGCTCGTCCGCCACGTCGTCCCCGTTTGTGTCGATGAGTCGGAAGATGTAGGGCGACGCCGAGACGATGACTTCATTGCCCAACACACAGATGCCCAGGGCTGCGTTGATGCTGAGGTCCTGATAAAAAGTTTTAGCCTCGTCCGCGACGCCATCGCCATTCGTGTCCGCGAGAATCTGGATGCGGTCCCCTTCCGGGCGCAGGACCCCCCATTTTTGAAAGGACGACCGGTAGTTCGCTCCTTCTGTGACCCACACTCGCCCTCGCGAATCGATGTCCATATCCGCTGGGTTCACGACCATGGGTTCGGCGGCGAAGAGAGTGACTTCGAGGCCATCGCCGACGCTCATTTGCTTCACCTGCGACTTGGCAGCGTCGAGGCCGAACGTATGGTCCGGCTTTGATTCTTCGGCCCGAACGATGCAGGAAACGAGAGCCAGAGTGGCGAGAACCCGGAGTGATTGAGATTGCATCATGTGGTTTCGGCAGGACGGTACCAGCCCTGATCGAATGGAGAAGTGGGAAATTGAGGGATCGTCCGTTTTTAGCGATGTCTCCGGGAACAACAAAAAACTGGCCGACCGGGGGGGAGTCCCCCAATCTCGCGAGGTCCGGTGGATCGCCACCGGGTGACACCGTCCCCATGAAAGCCAAGATTATCATCACTCCGAAGAAAGCCGTTCTCGATCCGCAGGGGAAAACCGTCGAGAACGCCCTCGCCCACATGGGATATCAAGGGGTCGTGGGAGTACACGTTGGCAAGTATGTGGAGATCGATCTGGCGCCAGGGACGGATCGCGAAACGGCGAGAGTCGCTCTCAACGAGGCGGCGCACAAATTCCTGAGCAATCCGGTGATCGAAGATTTTCGACTGGAGATCGAGTAGTCGCCAAACGATTTATCCCGCGTCGAGTTTTGGATGCGGGAGCGTTCATTCAAAATCCCCAAACACCTCAAGTCTATCCCCAATGCATTTCGCCGTACTACAATTGCCTGCTTCGAATTGCGATCAGGACTGCGTTCACGCCGTCCGAGTTCTTGGGCATACCGCGGACCTCGTGTGGCACAAGGATGCGAGTTTGGGGCGCGCGGATGCGGTGATTGTGCCGGGGGGATTTAGTTACGGCGATTATTTGCGGTGTGGGGCGATCGCCCGGTTTAGTCCGGTGATGCAAGCGGTGAACGAGTTTGCAGCGAGTGGCGGCCTGGTGCTGGGCATTTGCAACGGCTTTCAAATTTTGTGCGAAGCCGGGTTGCTCCCCGGGGCGTTGATCCGCAACCGGGATCTCCAATTCCACTGCGAACAGGTGTACCTGAAAACGGGGAATGCCGAAACACCCTTCACCCATCAGATCCCGCCCGGCAAACTGCTACGCATTCCAATTGCGCACGGGGATGGCTGCTATTTCGCCGACGAGCAAACACTGGGACAGCTTCAAGCAGGTGGGCAGATCCTCTGGCAATACTGCGACGCCGCGGGGCAGATCACCGACAGCTCGAATCCCAACGGATCGCTGTTGAACATCGCTGGTATTTGCAATGCGGCACGCAATGTAGCGGGCCTGATGCCCCATCCAGACCGGGCAAGCGAAATGATTTTGGGAAGCGATGACGGGCGCTGGATTTTTGAAAGCATGCTCCACACGCTCGCGGTGAGCGGTACCCGGCGTGCCGCATAGACGAAAGCGGTACGGGCCTGTTAAATGGCGGCCGTATGAGCACAGCACTCGAAATTGCAGCCGCCATACAGTCGCTTTCTGCCGTGGAACGGAAGAAGTTGGCGCGTGCTCTGCCAGCCTTGTTGCCGGAACTGGAAGGGGATCCGGCGTGGGGGCAAACCAGTGAGGACGCTCGTCTGCGACCGAGATAACATGTTCTGACCCCTTCTTCACTGCATCTGTTTCAACAAGGCTTCAATCGCCTTGGCATAGTCGTCGTCCGTCACCTTTTCCAGATACGAGTTCAGCATCTGCCGGGCCTCGGACACGTTTTTTTGGAGCGCCGTCATCACGACACCGGTTACATCGTGGTTCCGGCTCAGCAGCATCTTTTCCTCGCCGTCGGGCAGGGCTTGGAGGGCCTTCCCGATCGTCTCCAGATTCTCCTGCTCCCGACCTCCGGGATAATTTCCGGCCCGCACGTGGAGCGCGACATGGGAGATTTCCAGGGATGCGACTGCGGGAAACGCCTTGATGGCCTCGTGGACCTCCGCCAAAGCGGGGGCCGATTGGCCCGATTCATTGAGAACCTTCACAAGGGCAAGCTGGGTGCGGGCATCCGAGCGCACCATTAACCGTTCCCGGACGATCTCCTCGGCCAATTTCCAATCCGACTTTTCGCCGGATATCGTCGATCCCAGGGCCAGTTCGAAGGCCTGGTTGCGCGACGGATCTAGGCGCAACGCACGCAACGCCGTTTTGCCGGCGCCGATGGAGTCGCCCATGATTCCCATGAGCAAAACCGCCTCGGATTCCAAAGCCGCGGCGGCCAGGGCCCGGTCGGCTTCCCCGCCCAACCGGTCGAGCTGCGCCACAGTATCCCGGACGGCCGCCTGCTGGGATTTCGAGAGGCTGCCAAGGGAGTTCCCACCCGAATTCCCCACCGCCGAGCGCATGATAGCGAAGAGGGAGAATCCCAAGTGATGGAACGTGAGGGCCATCAGGAGGCGCGGATCCTTTGGCTGCAAACGGACGGCGGTCTCCAGATCCGGCACAGAAGACTCCGGGAACAGCGCCGCGAACATCTGTTGCCCCTTCTCCTCCTCGTTTCCTAACGGCTTGCGGACCATCTCCCGGAGCGCCCGATTGGTCCTGATCCGTGCCCGACGCGACCAACTGCGGGCGTCCGACGGCGCCAACTTCACCAGGCGGTCGGGCGGTCGCCAAGGCGTCATCCAAGACCCGGCCCGACTCCTCCAGCGCCGTCACGGAGGCGGGGGGACCGCCGAGGAGCGGCCCTGGTTTCCCATCGCCGCCAAAATAGAGCGGGCGCAAACCGATCTCGCCCTAGACCGTGGCGAGTTCATACCAGGCGTCCACCGGTGCGTCCTTGCTGACGGTGACTTTTCGCAGGACCCGCTCCGCCTCTTCATACTCCTTCGCCACGAAGAGGGCAGAGGCGAGTCCGGTTTGGACCGCCAAATCCCCGGGAGCCGCAGCGGCCCATTTGCGCCACGCTTCAATCGCTGCCGCACGATAGGGCTGCTTTTCTGCATCGTCCGAGAGTTGTCCGGCGACCCGGGTCATCTCGAGCCGGATCTTGGCATCTTTCTGTTCGTTTTTAAGACGCCCCTTCAGGCGCTCCAACTCCGCCTTGGGATCAGAGATATGGGGATCGCCGACCCAATCCTGGGAATCAATGAACCCGAAACCGAACTGAACGTTTATCCGGGGCAGCTTGACCGCCTGCCGGAGCCGGTTCGGCATCGGTTCATCGACGGCGCCGCGCACCCGTGCACTGGCAGCCGACAACAGCACCAGCAATACCGCGAGCCCACAGGAAGCAATTTTGATCATCGGTAGATTCCCGCTTGATCCACTCGGTCTGTCGAGTGGAAAGCCGGAGTGGGAAGGAAAGTTTCGTGTTCACGGATCGAATTCACGGATCGAAACCGACGGCGCGGACTTCGCTGCCGGTTGTTTTCTGCAACGTGTCGCCCAGTTCGCTCCGGATCTTTTGCGCCAGCGCGCTCAGGCGGTCCACAATCTCGGGGTTTTTCGCGGCGAGATCGCGCGTTTCGCCAGGGTCGTTCTCAACGTAGAAGAGAGAAAGTTCCTGTTGCGCGACGCGGTAGCCGAGGTCCACGTAACCCATGTGATCCGCGACAATGAGGATGGGTGTAAGACAAAAATCTTCTCGCCGCCGTCGCTTAAGAAGCCCCGCAGGTTGGCAACCTGCGATACAGCAGGCTGGGCAGCCTGCGCTACGACACGTTGCGCCGTGCTACCTTTCGTAGCGCAGACAGCCTTGTCTGCCGTGTCGACAACTGCCCAGTCGGCCGGTCGGT
>SIBK01000014.1 GCA_009695205.1 Pedosphaera sp.
CGCGGTCGAAGGTCTCAACAATAAGATTCGAGTGACTACCAGACGGGCCTATGGTTTTAGAACCTTTCGCGCTCTGGAAGTGGCTCTCTATCATTCACTCGGGAAACTACCCGAGCCAACTCCTACCCACAGATTCTGCTAGCGAAGCTGATTTATTTAAGGAGACGACTCCGCGTTAATTCTCCGGTCGCGTTAATTCTGCGTTGCCCTCGAGCCTCAACCCGAGTAGAAACGGATCCTCATGTTTTCCCGGCGGCGTCATTCCAGATGGATCTCCTACTTCTTAATGGCAGTTCTCGCTGTGCTGGGCCTGGGTTGTCAGACTCAACGACCCCAAGGTGATCCTGCCTCGGGCATCACGGTTCCTCGTGGCGTGGTGTTGATCCAGACGAATGGAGTAATTCGGGTGGAGATCGACGGTCAGCATTTCACGGATTATCGATTTCGGGATGTGACGCGGCCGTATTTTTACCCTGTCTATGGGCCGGGAGGTGTGCACATGACCCGGCGCTGGCCGCAGGAGGAGGTGCTAGGGGAGGAACGGGATCACCCACATCATCATGGTCTTTGGTGGGCGCACGGAGAAGCCAACGGAGTCGATTTTTGGAGCGAAGGGGAAAAGGCGGGGCGGACGGTCCATCAGAGTTTTTCTCGGATAAAATCGGGAGCGGACGAGGCTGTGTTGGCGACCCGCAATGAATGGCGTGCAAAAGACGGCAGGGTGGTGGCTACGGACGAACGCACAATGCGGTTTCGTCGGACGCCAGCCGATGCCCGGCTGATGGATTTTGAGATCACCGTGCATGCGTCACACGGCGATCTGGTTTTGGGGGACACAAAAGAGGGGACGATGTCCATTCGGGTGCCGGAATCGATGCGAGTGAAGCAGCCGAAAAATCAGCCGGGTGCCGGCCACTTGGTGAGCTCGCGGGGCGATAGCGGAGCCGCCGTATGGGGAAAACGAGCGGAGTGGTGCGACTATTACGGGCCGGTCGATGGACGTACCGTGGGTATTTCCCTCTTTGACCATCCGTCCAATCCGCGCCACCCCACGTGGTGGCATGCTCGGGACTACGGGTTATTTGCTGCCAATGCCTTTGGTTTGCATGACTTTGAGAAAAAGCGCAAGGGCGAGGGCGATTTCCGAATTCCTGCGGGCAAAAACGTTACCTTTCGGTACCGGTTTTATTTTCACAGCGGAGATACCCAGCAAGGCAAGGTTGCTGAGCAATGGGCGCTCTATGGAAAACTTCGGTGAATACCGTTTTATAAACTTCAAAAGACCTCTATGAATCCAAACGTTTCACGCCGTCAGTTCCTCGCCTCCGCCGCCTTGGCCGCCGGGGGGTTAGCAGTTCCCGGTTGTTCGACGCCACGCTCGACGGCAGCGTCGGGCAAGCGGATCGTTGGAGCCAACGAGGACGTGCGGGTGGCGGTTATTGGCTTTAACGGCCGAGGCACGGATCATATCAACGGATTCACCAAGCTGAAAGGTGTTCGACTGGTGGGGCTGTGTGATTGCGACCGCAATGTTTTGGACAAGGGGGCGGCGGAGTTGGCCGCCAAGGGAATCCACGTCGAGAAATTCACCGATGTTCGCAAACTATTGGAGCGGGGGGACATTGACGTGATTTCAACAGCGACCCCCAATCACTGGCATGCATTGATCGCAATCTGGGCCTGTCAGCATGGCAAAGATGTCTATGTCGAGAAGCCCGTGTCGCACAACGCGTGGGAGGGGCGTCAAATCGTAAAGGCAGCCCGAAAGTACGGACGCATCGTGCAGACAGGCACCCAAAGCCGCTCCAACCCTGGACTGCGCGAGGCGGTCGAGTGGGTCCAGGCAGGCAATCTGGGCAAGATCAAACTCGCCCGTGGACTTTGCTATAAGCCGCGTCAGAGCATTGGAAAGGTGGCGGGTCCGACGCCGCTTCCGCCGAATATCGACTACGACCTATGGTGTGGTCCGTCGCCGATGAATCCCCTCATGCGGGCAAAGCTTCATTACGACTGGCACTGGCAGTTCGTCACTGGCAACGGGGACCTGGGCAATCAGGGTATCCATCAGATGGATATCGCCCGATGGGCGCTCGGCGAGCACTCGCTCAGCCCGTCCGTCTTCAGTGTGGGGGGGCGGTTTGGATATGTGGACGATGGCAACACGCCAAACTCGCAGTTTGTTTATCACGGCTTCAAACGGGCGCCCTTGATTTTTGAAGTACGGGGATTGCCGAAGGCCAAGGAGTTTCAGATGCCCGCGTTGTGGAACAAGAACATGGATGTCCTCCAGGGAGCCAGTATTGGGGTCATCGTTGAATGCGAGGGTGGTTACCTCAGCATTCCAAGCTACGATAGTGCGGTGGCCTATGACCGAACGGGACATGAGGTTAAGCGGTGGAAAGGAGGGGCGGATCACTACGCAAATTTCATCGGAGCCGTCCGCAGTCGTCGGCCGCATGAATTGAATGCTGAGATTGAGGAGGGTCATCTGAGCAGCGGCCTGTGCCACACTGCCAATGTAAGTTATCAACTTGGGGAGAGCCTGGCGCCTGGCGCAATTCGCGAGCGGTTGCAGGGGAATAGTGCCGCCTCGGAAACATTTGGCCGCCTGAATGAGCACCTGGGAGCCAATGGTATTGACCAGGCCCGGACGCCGATAACGTTGGGGGCGTTTCTGGAAATGGACACGCAGGCGGAGCGATTCACCGGCTCGAGTCGTCGTGCAAACCCGATGCTGACCCGCGAATATCGCCGCGGGTTTGAAGTTCCGGCGCGGGTCTGAGGGAGGTCCTCGCAGAATTCCATTCATCCCATGAGATCTAACTCCTATCAACAGGCCCGGCACGGTTTCACTCTCATCGAACTGTTGGTAGTAATCGCGATCATTGCCATTCTTGCAGGCATGTTACTCCCAGCGTTGTCCCGGGCTAAAGCCAAGGCGTTATCCATCCAGTGTGTTAGCAATCAGAGGCAGCTTGGCATGGCCGCGAAATTGTATCTGAACGATTATCGAGACCAATTTCCGTGGACGTTTACGCTGACGGCAAACGGCGTCGATCAGACCAATTGGTATAGCTACACCTATGCATATCAGCAGTCAAAAAAGCTGTTGCTTTGTCCGGTTCGGCCGGCGCTCAAGGATAGAAAGCCGAATTCAGGCGGCTCGTTCGGCACGAGTAGTGACGGGGAAGTGACCTACTCCAAAGACGGTTTGTTCGGTAATTTCGCCGCCAATTTTCGTCTCGGCGGTTGCTGGTGGCCGGGCACGTGGGAATTCCGGGGC
This sequence comes from Pedosphaera sp., assembly GCA_009695205.1. Lineage (GTDB taxonomy): Bacteria > Verrucomicrobiota > Verrucomicrobiia > Limisphaerales > UBA9464 > SIBK01. Next base: position 3,284 of record SIBK01000014.1, read on the forward strand.
ATCAAGGACGGAGGGCTGCGTAACCCGGCTGGGACCGTTCACGTGACCGATGGAGGGGTTGCGGCGACCAACTCAAAGGATCCGGACAAAGCGATAACGCCGGCTTCCAAGCGCAAGATTGGTACCTGGATTGTCCATGACGTTGGCAACGATACGCCTTGTACCGGCTGTGTTTCCTCGCCGGATGATCCGAACTGGGGCGGGCCGGATCCCAGACATAACAACCGGGCCAATAACCTCTATGCCGACGGGCATGTGGATTCGCTAAAAACCCGTCAATGGTATTGGGCGGGCACACCCTGGCTAAATCCGGATGTCGGCGGACCTTAGTTTTCCGTTGCTTTAGGCGCTGGCAGCCAGCCGCTTTCTACGCAGGGCGTTGCGCAGCATTGCCAGAGGGAGGGTGTTGATGACATCGGCCTTCTCGAGCCATCCCTTCCGTGCGATGCCAGCGCCCAAGCGTAGAAATTGGGCGTGCTCCAACCGATGCGCATCACAGTTGATGACGCAGAGAACCCCCTTGGACTTGGCGTAATGCCAATGCCTCCAATCGAGGTCGAAACGGTATGGGGAAGCGTTTAATTCGATCCACGTGCCCGTCTCGGCGCAGGCATCGATGACGGCCGGCAAATTGATCTTATACGCGTCCCGTTCGAGGAGAAGGCGTCCGGTGGGATGTCCCAGCATATGGACGAAAGGATTCTGTGCGGCGGCGATCAGTCGGCGGGTGTTCGCCGCTTCATCACTCGCGGGCACATGAAGGCTGGCGATGACGACATCGAGTTCCGACAGGAGATCGTCCGTAAAGTCGAGACCGTCCTTCAGCACATCGACTTCAATACCCGTGAGAAGACGAAACGCCGTGCCTTCGTCGGCCAGCGATCGATTGATTTGGGAGACGGATTCAAGCTGCTGTTTCAGTCGTTTAGGGTCGAGCCCATTGGCCTGGAAGCTGGCGCGGGAATGGTCGGTGATTGCCCAGTATTCAAGACCGAGATCCGACATGTGTTGGACGATGTCTTCGAGGGTGTTCCGGCCGTCGCTCCAATTCGAATGATTGTGTAGAGAACCTCGAAGATCGGTCCATTCCATCAAGCGCGGGAGCGCGTGAGATTCCCCGGCGGCGAACTCGCCATGGTCTTCGCGGAGTTCGGGAGCGATGAAGGGGAGTCCCAGGCTTTGGTAAAGTTCCTCCTCCGTGGCACAGATCACACGGAGAGCGGGGTCGCGGGTTTCCTCGGTGGATCGGAACAATCCGTATTCGTTCAGACGCAGACCGCGGGCGATGGCACGCTGGCGCATGATGATATTGTGCTCCTTGCTGCCGGTGAAGTAGGCGAGGGCGAAAGGATATTCGGATTCGCTGACGACGCGGAGATCGGCCTGAATACCGCCGTTGAGAAGAACGCTGGCCTTGGTGTCTCCATGAGCGAGGACCTGCAAAATGCCAGGCTGGGATACGAAATGCTGTAAGACGGCCTCGGGGTTCCTGGAAGACACGACGAAATCGATGTCGCCGATGACTTCCTTCCAACGTCGCAGGCTGCCGGCTGTTGAACAGCGGAGAACATCCGGGTGGGAGCGCAGAGATTCCAAGATGGGATCTGCTGCGGCGAGAGCGGCTGCGAGGCGATGCCGGGAGGCGAACTGTCTTTTGAAAGCGATGGCTTCGAGGATGCGTGCCTGGGTCTTTTCGCCGAACCCTTCGAGTGCGGCGATCTTTCCGGATCGGGCGGCGGCTTCGAGTTGTTCAACTCCTGTGATGGCCAGTTCGTCGTGCAGTTTCTTAACTTTTTTGGGTCCGAGTCCTTGGAGGTCGAGCATCTCCAGCAGGCCGGCTGGAACCGAGTTCTTCAGCTCTTCATAGTACGGCAGCCGGCCGGTGGTTACGAGCGTGGTAATTTTCTCCACGAGCGCATCACCGAAGCCCTTCAGATCGCCGAGGCGTTTTTCCGCAACGATTTTCTCCAATGGTTCATTCAAACCCTCGAGCGTTCGGGCGGCGTTGACGTAAGCGCGCGTTTTGAAAGGGTTTTCGCCCTTCAACTCGAGCAGGGTGCCGATTTCCGTCAGGACCGCGGCTACTTGATCCTTATCCATCGGGTGACCGTGGCACGGGCGGCAGGATGAGTGAAGCGAGAAACCGAAATCGGGAGGAGTCCAAACCGTTTGGGTTGAATGGGATCGTTGGGGCATCAGCCGTTGAGCACGTTCTGCTCTCCGGCGCGGTACGTGGCTGCGATTCGCGTTCATCCCCTTGGAGTCTTCCCCTCTCCAAGACGCGGCGACGGCTGCGTGGCGAGTAGTAGAACCTCTACTTTCGGATCACCCGGACGACGTGCAGGGGCATTTCGATGGATGGCCTTCCCGGGGTACGGAACGTTTCGGCAATCGCATGCGCATTTTCATAAACGACCGGTCCGGTTCCGTATCCGGGTGCGATGTCATTGGTGCCAATGGCTTCGCGCGAATTCGCAAACATATAAACCTCTCGATTCGGTGGAAGGTCGGAAATAGTGAGATAAATTGGTCTCGGAGCATAGATCGCGCCCAGTCTAAACCCCGTCATCAAAAGTATCGAGTCGGGCGGAAGAATCCGGTCCAGGCGTCGGAAATCATCGAAGAATGCGATATATTTCCTGCAAAATGCGTTCTTGGATTGCTGTCGAAGGACAATTGGGAAGAATTGTGCGGCATAGTATAACTGTACGGCCAGCCAGGGCAGCAGCAATCCGCAAGCCACAAACGCCCGAATATTCCTTGCCGCAACCCACTCGACGATCCGGGCAGGGGGAGCCAGAATGAACCACGTCAGCAGTCCGTAATGTAGGCCTCCTAGAAACCGGACATCGTAGGGCAGCAGGATATAAATGACGAGGAGTTGCAAAAGTAACAAACCGCCTCCAATCCATTTGTCGGCTCGAGGCAGCTGCGTCCGAATCAATCCGCCGACGATGCCGAGCCACAAAAGTGGGGAATAGTTCAGCAGCGTTGTCTCCACGATGCTTGCAAAGGATGGCCGGTTAATGTCCCGACTCTCTTGGAAAATCTTCCGAATCTGCTCGGGATCGTATACCGAATGGCCAAGGACACCGCTGAGGATTGGCCCCAAAGGCGAACCGGATTGAACCCAAGTCCACGCGAGGAGGGGGCCGGCGAAGAGAACCCAGGGGCAGGCCATCACGAAGGCTGCCGATTTTCGCTGCTCTGTGGAAAGGCGGCGAAACAGCGCAAACCCCACGACGACCAGCAGTGCTACGCTGAGCGGGAGCAGCGAGATTTTGGTGGATCCGGCAGCCCAGCACATTGTGGAGACCATGCCGCCGTACGCCACGGGCCCCGCGGATTTTATCAGCCGGTCCCGCTGGCAGAAGGCCACCACTGCCGCCGTCATGGCTAGGTCGCCCAACGCATGGCTCCCGGCCGTCACAAGCCACACCACCGGATACAATCCCACGGAGAGGATCCCCAACCAGAAATAGGTCCAGACGGCCGGTTGTTCCGTCTCTCGGGCCAAACGTCGAATGAACCACAGCAATTGGAGGCCGAATGCGACGCTGACCACGTTTGAGGCATCCGGGCAACGGATCGAATGCAGCGGGGCCATGGCAATCTGGAAGGTCATCTGCGGCCAGATGGCAGACACCCACGGGGACTGGTAAAACAGCATCGCGCCGTCGGTCGCGATCCGGCTGGGCGTCAGCATGTGGTAATAGATCTCATCGTTTTTGGTCGATGGCGCAGTGGCAATCAGCAGGCGTGCGAGCCATGCGACGATGCATACTAACACGAGTGGCCAAACTGCTGAGGGAAGGGGATCCGAGGTCCGCAATTTCCGCGAACGCGAGCGAACCGCGGCGTAGCCACCGGTGACAACCAACGCAACCCAAAGGGAGATCAGGACCGGTGGCCCGGCCAACCGGGCCATCCCCAGCCATTGAACCATTGAGCTCAGAATTTGTAGCCCTAGCAAGGTTGCGGTAACCTCATTCCATGGAGTCGGCAGGCGCCATCGAACCAAGCCTAACAGCGCGCTTCCCCAACCCAGCATGCCGGCGAAGGTGGCCAATCCGACAAGCAACACCAGGGGTGCCGAGTAATAGCGAAGGGCGAAATACGAAGTCATCCTGAATAGGCCTAATTCGTCCAATACTTTGAAATCACCCGTGATCCATTCATTACTTTTCCATCCGGCGATCGCCGGTGCACCTTACGAATGGTGGGCGATTGAATCTTCCAGTCGGACTCATCGGCAATCGAATTTTTGGCATCGGCCCATTTTGCAGGCGATCTCCGCACCCACGGAAGCGAAAAAAATTCATTCGGTCCCCAATCAACACCCGAAACTTTGTGTGGCCGGTCGTTGCATCGTATAAGGCAAACCGAATGAATTCAACGTCAGCTTCTGTCTATTCCTATTCTTGAGTGAGTCGTTCGGATTCGGCGACGAAGTCCGGGCCGGAAGAAGATCCAGACCTTGGGTTATTGGACGCTGCGAACGGATACGCCCGGTCGAACACTCCTCCGGTTTCGCGTTGTCCCAGCGCCGCTGGACGGCTACGGTCGCAGCTCTCTTGAAAAGTTTGTGTTTAATTAAAAACCCCGGCGTGTCAAAACGCCGACTTCTATCATTAATAAAGGGAACCCCCTTGCTTTTCCTTTGCACGTTGATCTGTTCTGGCCTGCGAGCGGCCTCGGTTGGCCGCAGTTTCGCTGGCAGCGCCCTATTCGATTTCGATGCCGACGGAGCCTGCGGTCCCAATCATTACGCAGAAATAACGAACAGAGGACTTCGAGTAATTTCTTTGGCTTCCGGCGCGGAGGTCTATAATGTTCCACTATGGGATTTCTGGCGATCGAAAGTGGGAACCCCATCCCGCTTCTCCGGCTTCGATCCGCATATCGAATACGATCACTCTTGTGAGCGCTGGTTCGCGACCAGCTTAACTAAAGCCTACAGCACCGATAGCGCCGTCCTCCTGGGCGTGTCCGATGGCACCGATCCTTCGGGAAGCTGGAAGGGCTTCGTTATTGATGCCGACCCCGAGGACCACTTTTGGGCGGACTATCCGCAACTCGGCATCGACGGCGCTGCGATTTACATCCGCATGCAGATGATTGGAATCGAAAGTTCGATTTCCCGTGCAACAACTTTGATCACGGTCCCGAAATCAGATCTTACGTCCAGCGTGCCCACGGTCGACCGGCTCTCTCGGTTTTCAGTTCCTCGGCCGATATTTCCGGATCAACCGTCTCCTACCGACCTGAATCCTGATCTGTGGCCTCAAATTGATTTTCTTGGCACGTCGTGGGATGGGCTTTTGGTCGGCTACCCATCGATTGGATGGAAATCTGAACTCTCCAATGGAAGGGTTGTCTACCAGTGGGCAGCTTTCTGCGATTATCAAAGAGTTGTTGATTCTGGAACTGCATCTGCAACGATCTCTTCCTGGTCGACTGCACTCAAGTATGTCTTCCAACAGACGACATTAATTCCGCCGCCAGGTCCCTGGCCGTCGGATGCTGGCTTCCAAATGGGAACCGAGCATCGATTGGGTAATAACGGCGGAAATAATTATGTGAGAGTGGGTAATGTTCTTTATTCTGTGGGCAATGCTGTGGTGCAGGGACGGGTCGGTATCGCCTATACAAAACTGTGCGTCAGTTCCAATTCTATTATTGATTCGGGATTTATCGGCGACGAGTTGCACGATCATTTTGAGGCGAGTATTGGAGCAAATCCCAGGGGAGATGTTGTGATTGCGTACCTGCGGACCGGGGCCTCAGAATATGCCAGTCTTTACGCTTCGTTTGGAAGAGCTGATGTGAACGGACACCTCAAATTCGGTTCTCCGATATTGCTCAAGGCCGGGACGGACATCTTCGATGAGAAGGGTCCGCGCTATGGCGACACGGGGCCTGCCCGGTTGAGCGACTACAGCACGGCTGTTTCAATTCACCCTGCAGATCATTCCCGTTTTTGGGTCAGCGGGCCGTACGTTAGTTCCCGCAATGCCGCTTCCACTTGGATTGCCGAACTGGTGACGGAAGAGTTGCCGATCTTAAGCGTTGGACGGATTGGAGTGTCCAACGAGGATGTGGAAATCAGGTTCAACTCGGTGGCGGGAAAAACGTATCGTTTTCAGCGGTCTGCAACACTCAGTGACTGGCATACCCTTCAATCCGGCATCGCTGGCACTGGAGCAGAGATTATCCTCTTTGATCCCGGCCAAGGACTCTTTCGCAGACTATTTTGGCGCTTGTTGCTCAACTAAGAATGCGCTTCCGAGTGACTGGGGGGGTGCTATGTCAAGCCGCTTGGGAGTGATCTCGGTTATGGCATCTGCACCGGTGGGCACTTACCAGGTCCGACGACCAGCGACCCTTGCGTGCTTCAGCGTCTTGCGGCGTCGCATAGGCGCATTATTCTTTCGAGCAACGGCTTTAATTGATCCAGCCGCACCATGTTGGGTGCCGTCGGAAAGAGCGCGGTCCGGGTCCGGATGAACTTCCAGGAAAAATCCGTCGCAGCCCGCACCGGCAGCCGCGCAGGCTAATATTTCAACGTACTCCCGCTGGCCTGCGGATTGGGTACCGCCCGCCCCGGGCAATTGCACGCTGTGGGTTGCGTCAAAGACCACCGGGTACCCAAACGTTTGCAATATTGGAATAGATCTCATATCCACTACCAGGTTGTTATACCCGAAGGTTGAACCTCGCTCGGTCAGCAGGATCTGCCGGTTTCCTGAGTCTTCGACCTTTTTCACGGCATTGCCCATTTCCTGGGGTGAAAGAAATTGGCCCTTCTTGATGTTTACAATCTTTCCCGTTTGCACGGCGGCGATCAATAGATCCGTTTGTCGGCACAGAAATGCGGGAATCTGCAATACATCGACCACTCGGCCGGCTTCCCTCGCCTGGTCATCGGTGTGCACGTCGGTGAGAATCGGAATTCCAAACTGCCTCCGGACCTTTTCTAGGATCGCGAGGCCCTTTTCGAGTCCCGGTCCGCGGTAGGAGTGGATCGATGTGCGATTGGCTTTATCGAAGGATGCCTTGAAAATGAAGGGAATTCCCAGAGGACGAGTGATCTCTGCGATGCCCCCCGCTGTTTCCAGTACAAGGCTCTCGTTTTCGATTGCGCAAGGCCCGGCAATGAGAAAATGCCGGCTCCCCGCCCGGACGTTTAAGGAAGAGAAATCTAAGGGCGTCATACCGCTGAAACTGTTGGATGCCTTGGAAAAGCTCAAGGCAAAGCGGGCGCGATGACTGACTTGGCCGGTCCAGCCCCCACAGCATCCGATACCTGCAAAAACCGCATGAGTGAGTCGCCATGCTTCAGTAACTTCCGCTCCTGCCACAGGGGCACCAGTTCGAGGGTATCCCGTTTAGTGTGACCCAGGATAAACAATCCCTCGGGAGCGAGCAGACGCGGGAGTGCTGGATTGTCCAGCAGACGTTGTGCGAACGATGTGGAGCGTTTATTTGTGTTTTTCGGACCGTAGGGGGGATCCGCCAGCACCAGATCAAACAGCCGACCTGCAGCAACCATCTGTAAAATCACAGCGAAGACATCCTGCACCCGGAGTTCGACCGCATCCCGTGGCAATCCCAGGGATTCGAGGTTGGCGCTGTAAAATCGAGCGTGTCGTGCGGACAATTCCACAGAAACCACGTCCCGAGCTCCGCGACTCAACGCTTCAAGCCCTAATGAGCCCGAGCCCGCAAACAGGTCGAATACCCGCGCATCAATGACTCGGTCCCCCAGGCTATTGAAGACCGCTAGCTTGACTTTGTCCGGAGTCGGTCGGACATTGATTCCTTCCGGAACCTTAAGTAACCGCCGGGCGCTGGCCCCACCAATGATCCGCATGGGTCGATGCTCCCGGGATTTCGGCCTGCCACCAGACAAAAGAGCAGCGGAATTCCTGTCACAGAGCGCGCGGTTTTTGGGTCGTAATCTCAATTCATTTCTAATAATTGGAAAAAAAGGGCCTACTGAGAGAGGACCTTGGTAGGAGATGGAGCGAAAATAGGTCTTGCGTGTGGTTTCCGCAGGCAGCTAGGGTCCGCGCTCGTTTTTAAAAGAAAGAATTGAATCGATATGGCTCGAATTTGTCCACTCACCGGTAAACGCCCCGTCAAGGGCAATCACATTTGGCGTTCCGGCAAGGCGAAGAAGAAAGGGGGTATCGGCACACACGTGACCGCGATCACCAAGCGTCGGTTTATCCCGAATCTACAGCGAGTGAAGGCGGTACTTCCGAGCGGAGAGATTCGCTACATCCGTGTGGCCACCACCGCGCTCAAGAAGGGGTTGGTCACCAAGGCTCCGCGGCGCACATGGAAAAAGGGTGACAAGCCGGTGGAGAAGCCTGAGGCCAAACCAACGACCAAGTCAGCGGTGAAGCCTGTAGCAACCCGAAGGGTGTGATTTCCGGCGGTCGTTGAATTTGAACGTCACAACGGCGACTTCACCGTTTGCCGCGGTTGCGTTTTCATCGACGACGTGTAAGCGCGCGATCTATCTCTCGCTGGGCTTCCCGCGACTTGATGTCCTCCCGTTTGTCGTACTCTGCTTTGCCCTTGCCAACAGCGAGGAGCACTTTTACCCGCCCATTCTTCCAGTAAAAGGAGAGCGGCACCACGGCGTTCCCCTTAACGGCACCATAGCCGGCCAATTTTTCGATCTCACGACGATGAAGAAGCAGCTTCCGGGGAGCCTTGGGAAGGTGATTTTGGATGTTGCCGTGGGAGTATTCGTCGATGTGAGCGTTGTACAACCACGCTTGATCCTTTTCGACGCGGCAGAAGGCGTCGGTAATCTGCCCTTTGCCAGCCCGCAGCGACTTCACCTCGGTTCCGTGCAGAACCAAGCCTGCCTCAAACGTCTCGAGGATGTGGTAGTCGCGCCTGGCCTTTGAATTGGAAAGGATGTCACCCATGAAAAAGGCCAGAGGGCACTCCTCTGACCGGCGTCTTTGATTCGCTCCCTGGGCATACTACTGCCGGGATCGTGCCGCCGGATCAAGCCGCCGCTCGGCGCTTCCGCCGGGCAGCGATCTGCAGCACTTCGACTGGATCATCCACAATGATGTCGTAGCCGATTTTGCCTTCGGCAACCTCCAGTAACGCAATGTCGGCAGCCCCAACGCCGGGACCGGCATCGATCAGTGGACGGGCAAATCCTCCTCCTCCACCATTCAGTTGGCGGACCCGGCGAGAGATGACGTTCACCAGAATGTGGGGATTTCCCACCTTCTCCAGCGCTTTTTTCATGACTTCGGAGTTCACAGGTAATGCTATAAAACGAAACGGTAAGCTAACCCATGCGAAGTTCCATGCAACCGAAATCTCTTCGAGAAATTTTACCGGGGTCTTTGAACACGGAATCGTATCTTCACTCGAAGTTGCAGACCGGTTTCACCGGATTAGCATGAACAAGATCATGAATATACGATTCGTACATCACTCCCGCTCCGCAGCAGGCCTTGCCATCGCGTTGGCAGCCACCCTTGCAGTCGCCCCGGGCGCTGCATCGGCGCGAGAAAGCGCGGCTCTCAGCCTTGCGCGACAATTGAATCAAGCCTTCGTTGAGGTCGCCGACACGATCTCCCCGTCGGTCGTTGTAATCAGCGTCACTCCCAAACCCGAGGCGGAGGCCAGGTCCCTTTCCCACCGGCGGGCTTGGTTGGAACAGATGGTTCCGGAAGAATTTCGGAAGTTTCTCGAACCGCAACCTGATTCTCCGCCTCCACGTCGGAAGGGACCCCCCAAGAGCGACGAGGACGATCGGGCGACGATGCAAGGCTCGGGCGTCGTGATGAGGGAGGATGGCTACGTGCTCACCAACAACCATGTGGTGGAGGATGCCGCCAAGATTCGGGTCCGGCTCAAGGATGGACGCGAATTCGATGGGGAACTGCGTGGCACAGACCCGAAGTCAGATCTGGCGGTGATTAAGCTGAAGGGTGATGTGAAAAACCTGACAGCCGCTCACTTCGCCGATTCGGACAAGGTGAAGGTCGGCGAGTTTGCCATCGCCATCGGTGCTCCATTTGAGCTGGATTACAGTGTCACTTACGGCCACGTGAGTGCCAAGGGGCGTGGCAATATCATCCCGGCGTTTTCCACAGAGACCCGGGGGCTGGATCAAGATTATATTCAGACGGACGCAAGCATTAATCCGGGGAATAGCGGTGGCCCATTGGTCAATATTGAGGGAGAAGTCATTGGCATTAACTCGATGATCCGCGGGATGAACAGCGGCATCGGCTTTGCCATCCCCTCCAATCTCGCCCAGCAGGTTGGGAATTCGATTATCGAAAACGGGAAGTTCGCCCGCAGTTGGCTCGGGATTAGCATCCATCCGCTCAAATCGGACATGGATCTCAGGAATATGCTCAAAGGGGTCGACGACGGCGTCGTGGTCAACGGATTTGTGGAGAACAGTCCGGCGGAGAAGGGGGGCGTGAAGCGCGGGGATGTGATTATGGCAGTTGACGGCCAGAAGGTGAGCACGCCTCAGCAGCTCAAGAATGAGATTCGCAATAAAGTCTTGGGTTCATCCGTTTCGTTGGATGTTCACCGATTGGGCAAAAACATTACCCTAAAGGTGAAGACCGAGGAGTGGCCTGAGAGCGGCAGCATCCCGGTGGCGGGCCGCAAGCGGGCCACCCCGGCGACCGAGACCGAGAGCGCGGATTTGGGGCTAAAGGTGAAAACGATCAGCCGAGAGGTCGCTGCGGAGATAGGGGTCAAGGAGGGGAAAGGTGTGCTGGTTACTGACGTGACCGAAGGGAGTCCTGCGGCGCGTAAAGGGATACGTGTGGGAGATGTCATCACGGAGGTGCACGGCACGGAGATCAATTCGACGACAGAATTTGCGGATGCTCTCAAGGAGACGCGACTGAAAGAGGGCGTCATGTTGAGTGTTATCGAGTCGCGCACCGGGGATGAACGATTGTTTGTGATCCGGGAACGTTCTGCGGAATAAGCCATTGGGAGTGACTGTTGTCAGCAAGCCGCGCCTGGGAACGGGCGCGGCGTTCCCTTTTCGTCCTGTCAGCCGCGTTTCAGGGGGGGTACATTCCCACCGATGAGCGCGACGGAAATAGTGGATAGGCTGCCAAACTTGTGCGGTAAAAGCCTGGAAACCAGGCAGAATTCGGTTAACGTGGATATCCTTTGACGTTGCCGAATCAACTCACTCTCTCGCGGTTCGTTCTCACGGCCGTGTTTTTGATGGTGATTTTCGCGGCGTTCAACGGGAATGAGACGGTCGCGCTCTTTCTTTTTTGTATCGCGGGCTTGACGGATTTTTTGGACGGTCGAATCGCCCGGAAGCAAAATCTGATCACCAACTTCGGTATTCTCATGGACCCGTTGGCGGACAAGATCCTGAATTGCTCCGCGTTTATTGCTTTTGTGGAACTGCGTCAGATGCAGGCATGGATGGTGGTGATCATCGTTGCGCGAGAGTTGGCGATAACTGGCCTGCGACTCCTCGCAGCGTCCAAGAGTGTGGTGTTGGCAGCGGAGCGCTATGGGAAGCACAAGACCATTTCCCAGATCGTGGCCATCATCGCCATTCTCGTTCTGCTCAGCTATCCGCAGTGGGGCACTCCGGGGATCGCTCTCTTCGGTTGGAGGATCGGTGGACGCCCATGGATCGAATCTTTTGTTGAGTTTTCAAAATGGGTGACCGTTGTCCTAACCCTGTGGAGCGGCGCGGTGTATTTGTGGCGAAATCGACGTCTCTACTTGGATGACATGTAGTTCGACGTGCGTCGGCCACCCGGGAGAGCTCGGCTCCGTTTGAGATTGGCATGTTGATGCGAATGAATCCGACCGATCAGCGCCTTCTTTGGATTGCTCAGGGATTTGGGTGTGGTCGTATGCGGCCTGCTCCCGGCACGTGGGGTAGTGCCATGGGACTGGCGTGGGCGGCCTTTCTCGTTCTTGCCTGCCCGCACTGGTTGTATTGGATCTTAAGCGCTGCCGCAGTCCCTCCAGCGATCTGGATTTGCGGACGGGCGGAGCAGATTTTGGGTGAAACGGATCCCAGCTCTGTCGTCCTCGACGAAATCGTGGCCATGCCATTTTGTTTTTGCCCATGGCTTTTGAAGCAGTCATTTTTTTTCGCGGGACCGCTGCACAGCCATCTGGCACACCCAAGCCTTGCCAGTTTCGTCGTGGCATTCGCCCTCTTCCGCTTCTTCGACGTTGTCAAGCCGCCGCCCATCCGCCAACTGCAGCGGCTCCCAGGAGGCTGGGGGGTGGTCGTGGACGACCTGGTTGCAGCCGGCGTTGCTGGAGTTGTTTTGGTCTTGCTGCCGCTGCGGTAATGCGGCCACCGATTTCGTTCGTGAGGAGTCTTCGCCGGTGTTGGCGGTATCCGCGGATTAAAGATCGATGAACGTCGTCGCACCTCCACCGATACCGGGGCCGACCTCCAGGATTGCCACGCTTCTCCGCAGATGAAACTTTGGCTTGCCGGAATACCCTGGATTTAGGAAGAGGGTCCCGTCCTGTGTCCGTTGGAACCGTTGGTGAGTGTGACCGAAGAGGACCACCTCCGGACGTTCCCGGACAAAACGCACCCCGATGCTTTCTGCGGCGCGTTCTGGGATCACGATATGGTGGACGAGAAATCGGAGACCTGCCAGCACGACAACCTCCGTCTCCCCTAGATGATCGAGACCGGCGATGCCGAAGTCGTTGTTACCCAAGACAGCGGTGACCGGAGCGATTCTCTCGAGTTCGGTGAGAATTCGGCCAGAGCCGATGTCGCCACCGTGCAGAATGTGATCTACTCCGGAAAAATGATGAAGTATCGACGGATCCAGGAATCCGTGCGTGTCCGAAATCAGGCCAATTCGAAGCGTCGATACCGGCCCTATGTCTGCGTTCATTGGGAAGTACTTCGGAGGGCTGCTTACGTCGGAGCTTCTCCGGATTCCGGAGTGGAACTGGGTTCAGTTTCCTCGCCTTTCTCGGTGGGTGATTCGGCGGAATGCCATTGCGCGGTGCCTGCGAATAATGCTGTGAAAAGACCGCTGCTAAGCAGGGTATTTCGGAAGAATTCCCAGGTGGGAGGATGCCCGTTTGTCCCGAAAGTCAGCGCCCGGAGCCAGCCAGTGATATCCCGGGTATATTCGGGATTGGAGAAGGGGTTGAGAAGCCAGGCTGCCGTGTTCGTAATGAAATAGAATCCAATGGCTCCCAGGATTCCTGCCGCGAGCAGGCTGAGGAAGCTTGAACGCGCCTGGAAACAGCGGCCGAGTCCAAAAAGCAGTCCGTATCCGAGGTAATTTCCGGCCAGGTAGAGGAGGAGGCCGGGGGTGAGGACATTGATCCCACGGCCGAATTGATAGTAGGCGTTAAGGCCCATATCCGTCGCAAACAGAATGAAAATCGGTAAACGCCATCCCTTCGAGCCGGGAAAAAACACCCCGGCACAGAACATGAGAGAGTAAACCGCGCTGAAGTTTGGGGGAAGCAGACCGGGTGAGCGGGTCAGTGCCATTATCCCTGCAAAGATCCACGGGAGCCAGGATTTCCACCGATCAGACACGAGACCTAGACTAGTCATCGCCGCCCAAGTGGCAAGGGAAGGACTGGATGGGGTGCCGGATTTTTTTCTCGTTCGCTTGACGGCTGATAATCTACAGAGAAGCTCTTGGCCCGATGAAACTGACATGGAAAGACTGCGAGGAAATAGTGGGGGCGTTGATCGAGAAGTTTCCGGACCAAGATCCGCTGCGGTTGTCGTTCCCCAAGTTGCACAAAATGGTGCTCGAACTCGAAGAGTTCGCCGATGAGCCGACTGCATCCAATGAGCGGATCTTGGAGAACATCCAGATGCAGTGGTACGAGGAAAACAAGTAATCCCACCGAATCATAAGGGAGAAATTTGCCATTAATCGACCCAACACCCTCAACCCCCTGGGTTTCTCTCCCGCACCATCCAGTGGGGTGATCTCCTGTGTTGTTCCAGCCAGAAAGTGTTCACTTTCGCCACCGTGCTCTCTCAACATTCGGGATTCGCACCTCGGTTGTCGGGTTGCCACGCGCCCTCTTCCAATGTGACTCTTACCAATGCCTTTGACCGATTCCCATCTGAATGAACTCCGGTCCCGACTGGGTGAGGACCAAGTCCTGACGACCGCGGAGGATCTGCTCTGTTATTCCTTCGACGGCACAGCGGCGTTGAACCAGACGCCGGGCTGTGTGGTGTTTGCCCGCACTGCGGCTGACGTCGCGGCCGTGCTCGGCGTTGCCAATCACGATCAGATCCCGGTGGTGACGCGGGGTTCTGGCACCGGGCTGAGCGGCGGAAGTTTGCCCGTCCCAGGTTGCATTGTTCTGTGCACGGTCAAAATGAACCGAATCCTCGAGGTGGACCGGGCGAACCTCACGATGCGAGTGGAGCCTGGAGTGACGACGATCCAGGTAGCGGAAGCTGCGACGGCCGTGGGTCTTTTTTATCCGCCCGATCCGGGTTCGATGAAGATCTCGACCATTGGCGGAAATGTGGCGGAAAACTCCGGCGGGCTGCGGGGATTGAAGTACGGCGTCACCCGGAACTATGTGATGGGGCTCCACGTGGTGATGCCGGACGGGCGGTTGTTGGTGACGGGCAACAAGTGCGTCAAGGATGTGGCAGGATACTCGTTGAAGGATCTTTTCGTGGGGTCCGAAGGGACGCTTGGGGTGATCACCGAAGTGCTGCTTCGTCTGATTCCGAAGCCTGCGGCGAAGCAGACGATCGTGGCGACCTATTCAGAAATGGATGCCGCCGCCCAGACGGTGTCGGACATCATTGCGGCCCGAATAATTCCCTGCACCCTGGAGTTCCTGGACCGGACGACGATCCATTGTGTCGAAGACTACGCCAAGATCGGGCTGCCGTTGGATTGTGAGGCACTTTTATTAATGGAGACCGATGGTCACGCCGCCCAGGTGTCGGATGAAGCGACGCAGATGGTGGAGATCGCTCGGCGGAACGGGTGCAAGGAAATTCGCGTGGCACACGATGAGGCCGAGGGAAATCGGCTGGCGAGCGCGCGACGTTCCGCGTTCAGCGCTCTTGCGCGGGTCGCGCCGACAACGATTCTTGAGGATGCGACGGTTCCCCGGAGCGAACTTGCCCGGATGGTGCGCTTCGTCGCCGATGTTGCCCGAAAGCACCGGCTACGGATCGGTACATTCGGTCATATGGGTGATGGCAACCTGCATCCGACGTTTCTGACGGACGAACGGAACCATGACGAGATGCACCGGGTTGAGGAGGCCTTTCGTGAAATTTTCGATGAGGCGATCCGGTTGGGGGGCACCATCACCGGTGAACACGGAGTGGGAGTGGCGAAGAAAAGTTTTCTGCCGAAATTCATGGGAGACGTTCAGATGGACGTCCTGAGGCAACTTCGGAAGATTTTGGATCCCCGAGGGATCCTGAACCCAGGCAAGATGTTCGATTGACCTAAAAATTCAAAATGAGAACTGCTGGGTGGCGTCGTGGAGCGGAGGGGAATGCGACATGGCTCCCAGGCGCCTTTCAAAAGGCTTAGTTACGGAGAAGATTCTGAACCGATAGCCCTCGCAAGGCGAAAAGCCGACGAATTGTATCCTCTATCAGATTATTGGGGCAGGAGGCGCCGGCGGTGATGCCAACCGTGACCGGCCTGTCCATCGGCAGCCAGTTGCTGGTTTCGACTTCTTCAGCTGTGTGCTGATTCCAATGCTGAATGATGGCTCCGGACTGCATTTTAGTCGCATTCTTGATGAAGTAGGTGGGCAACAGCTTTTCCCCCATCTCTGCCAAGTGCGATGTGTTGGAGGAGTTGTAGCCGCCGACCACCAGCAGAAGGTCCATCGGTTCACAAAGCAGTTTCTCCAGGGCGTCCTGACGCTCCTGTGTTGCCCCGCAAATCGTGTCGAAATAACGAAAATGTTCAGCAATCGCCGCCGTGCCGAACCGCCGCTCCATGGCAGCCCGGAAACGTCGCTGCACTTCCTCCGTTTCTCCTCGCAGCATCGTCGTCTGGTTCGCGACCCCAATTGCGTACAGGTGCTGGTCCGGATCGAAATTAGGGGAGTGCGCGCCCTTGAACCGATCGAGGAACACTTCACGGCTGCCGCCTTTGACAATGTAGTCGCACACATAGTCTGTCTCGCTCAAATCGAAAACCACCAGATAATGTCCGGTCCCGTAGGCGGTGGCCTGAGAGGTCGTAGCCTTGGTTTCCTCATGGCGCGCCTTTCCGTGGATGATGCTGGTGACCTGTTCCTTGCTGTACTGCCGGACCCGCTTCCAAACACTCATGACGTCGCCACACGTGGTATCGACCAAATGGCAACCACAGTTCTGTAGTTTCTGCCGGGTTGCAACTTCGGTGCCGAATGCGGGAATGATCACGACATCCTGGGGTCCGAGATTCAGAGCGGCGATTTCTGATTCCTGCGGCTTGGGAGAGATGCTGACGATGCCCAGGTTCCGAATCTGATCGTTGACCTCCGGGTTATGAATGATCTCGCCGAGGAGGAAAATCCGGGTCGGATTTGGGAAAAAACGGCGAGCGGCGTAGGCGAGATCAATGGCGCGCTCCACCCCATAACAGAAGCCGAATTCCTTGGCAAGTTTGATGGTCAATCCATCGGCGGACAAGACCCCGCCATTCGATCGGATTCGTTCGACCAACTGGCTTCGGTAGTGGGCGACAACCTGAGCTTGCACTGCTTGCATGACGTCCGGTGTCCTGAGATTGACCTTGCGGGGCGGAATTTCCATCGGGGCTAGCGTAACCAACATGGGCGACAGGTGAAATCAGGAAAATCGAGGCCTCCATCCCTCGCCTGTTCAGCTCAGGGTCCACTCAAGGATTGCCTTCTGCGTGTGAAGTCGGTTCTCGGCTTCGGCAAAAATTGTTTCCGCGTGCGCTTCCATCGTCGCGTCGTCAATTTCTTTACCCCGATAGGCTGGTAGGCAGTGCATGACAAGCGCACCGGGAGCGGCCAAACCCACCAGGGACGCGTTGATTTGGAACCCGGCGAGATTCTTCAGACGCTGGGCGGATTCGGCCTCTTTGCCCATGGAGACCCACACGTCGGTATACAGCAGATCGGCTCCGCGGGCCGCGGCATAGAGGTCTGAAGTGATGGAAACCCGACCTCCTGCGCGGCGCAGTAACTCGGTCGGTGGCTGATAAGCGAGGGGGGCGGCTATCCGAAGTTCAAAATCAAGCCGGGCGGCTGCCCAGATCCAGCTGGCGGGGACGTTGCAAGCGCCGTCGCCCACAAAGGTCACGATCTTTCCACGGATGGATTCCTGGCGGAGCTCTTCAAAAGTGAAGATGTCGGTCAAGATTTGGCACGGATGCTCAGCGTCGGTTAAAGCGTTAACCGTTGGAATTCGTGAGTAGTTGGCGAACTCCTCGACATCGTGTTGGGCGAAGGTTCGGATAATGGCGCCGTGAAGCATCCGGCCCAAAACTCTGGCCGTGTCCTTAATCGGTTCACCGCGTCCGAGCTGAATATCGTTCGCATTGAGAAACATCACGTCTCCTCCGAGCTCGCGAATCCCAACTTCAAAGCTTACCCGTGTCCGTGTCGAGGATTTGCTGAAAATCAGAGCCCAGGTTTGGCCGCTGAGCGGGCGCAGATGATGCTTCCGCTCCCGTTTGAAATAGCTGGCGCGACAGAGAATGGCCTTTATGTCAGCGGTCGTGACGGATTCCAGGCTTAGGAAATGTTTCATGGAACAATAATTCGCCCCTGCGGGGGGCGAGGGGTAAACACCAAAATTCAAATTTTGGAAACAAATATTTGAGAAACCGGGAATGGAGGGGCTTCCGAAGCACCTCGAAACCCACCGTCGGCGTCCCTGGGAGTTCAGCTCGTCTGACTATCGCGTTCCCGAACGGATAGCAGGACAGCTCCCGCAGGCTTAGGCCGGGTGACGCCCCAGCGACGGCTGACATAGACCGTCTGCCTCGAATGCAGGGCTCCGAGAGATCGGTCATGAGAGTGGCTCAGGAAGACGAGCGATCCCAATGCGCCGAGGGTCGCAATCAACAACTCCCACTCAGTATCCCAGGCCCCCCTATGCCCGCCAATGAAACTCTGAGCCGCATTGCCAAGTATCAAGGCGAGGAACATTCCAACGAAATCCAGAAAAACGCTGGACGCAACGCAAACGCAAAGAACGAGAAAACCAAGCCAGCCGCTGCGTCCTACAAAACTTGTGCGGAGAATCAATTCCCGAAAAAAGATGGCGGGCACGAACCCATGCATAAAGTACACCACCAGAAAGAACATGTTACGCCCAAATCCCAGCGCCTCCGCAACGCTGTTCCCAAGCGGGACCTTGCCGTGTGAGTAGTAGCCGCCCACCGAAATGATCAGGGAATGCAACCCCAGCAGCTGCAGGCAAAGGTCTGACAGTGGAAAATGTCGGTAGGTTATGAGCAGCAAAACGAGTCCAAGCCAGACCGGGAAATTCTCCAACTCCCACGTCAGGCGGTCGGTTTCCGGTGATAGCCCCAACAACACCTGGACCAATATCACCAAGCTGACCAAAATCGGAGTATGCCAGGAATCGCGCATCGTGCGGGTGAAGGGGTTCAGGAGATCAATTGATCGGAACTAATGAGAGACAATCAGAGCTCATGGGCTCCCCCTAGTTCGGTACCGGATCTCCCCAACGGTCTATCTTCACTCGACTCAACGGCTCCTGATCGGCGCGCCCTAGCCAGACCCAAACCCAGAGCATGATCTGAGGATTGATCGGGGCCGTCCCGGACAGTTTTCCGTTCCTGCGAGTCCATAGGTTGTTGTTTGATTCGTTTGTTGCTCGTTCTGGGGAGCAAGTGGATAGCCAATGGCTAGGCATACTCACAAGACAATCATTGAAGAATAATTAGGTACAACGAGTCATGCGTAATAGTCAGTTGAGAAATAAAATAATTCTTACTAGATCTCACGCAGTGTTGATTACCAATTATTTAAGAAACTCCCTGACGGAGCTACCCAGGCAGGGGCAATTTGCGGCGCACTCCGGTGAGGAGTGGACGAAAGGACAGGTCAATCGTGAATTGTCACCCTCGGTGTGTTGGGTCACTCCCTGTCGGCCAGCTTTCCATAGGTTCGTAGCCGAGGAGTGTCTTGGCCGACCCCAGGTCAAATGGAACGACCCCTAACGGCTTGCTTACTGCGTAAACGATTGCGTGCCGGAGATCGGAACGTGCCGAAACACAACAGGCGAAGAATCGGCCTGCGTCGCCTGGGCTAAGGTACAGGCCCTGCTGCCATGGACTCGATGCGATTTCGGCGACCTGTTCCAGGGTACGCGGGCACCAGCCAAGCCGCGCAATGATCACACTCATTCCATGGATCTCCGAAAACCCGCGACCGATGGATTCCAAGAACATTTTGGTGGCGGCGTACCAGTAGCGCGGGCTGGGCGGATCCTCAGGTTTGATGGGGGCCGGGCCGCGTAGTTGCTGCCACCAATTCACCTGACCACTGCTGGCGAGAACAATGCGCCGCACGCCCGCCGCACGGGCGGATTCCATTACGTGGTAGAGCCCGGTGATGTTGGCTGGCAAAAGTTCGACAAGGAAATCTGCGTCGTCGGGGCACGCGGCGAGGTGGATGAGGCAGTCAACGCCCTTCATCGCGCGATCGAGGGCGGTCCGATCGCCAAGGTCTCCAAGGACCGTATCCGCAAAGTCGGGCGACGCGACTCGATCAAAGCCGCGCACGCGATGACCTGCGTGCTGGAGGCCGGCGACGGCTGCCCGTCCGAGCCGCCCGGATGAACCTGTAATCAGAACGAGCTGAATCATTGAGGGTCCTTGCCCCTAGCCTCCCGTGTCATGGCGTGTCAATGCTCGAATTTACGCCCGGCGTGAAATCTGGTTTTCCTTTGGCTCTCTTGGCGGAGGGAACCAAATTTGTGATTCTCCCGGTGGACGACCCTTCCGTTCACGAATGAGAATTTCGTCGATCAATCGCAGGGACTTTGACAACCAGGCGATGCTGTTTAGCCTGCCACATGCACATTGTCCGCCCCAAGGATCCGAACTACGCCGCGCGGCTCGCAGAGGCTTCCTCAAGCGGCAGTTTGTTTGATCCTTTGATCGAACAACGAACGCGGGAAATCGTGGAAGCGGTCCGGGATCGTGGTGACGCTGCCCTGCTGGAATTGACACTCCGATTCGATGGGGCGGATCTTGCGGCAGACCAACTGGCGGTGACGGCTTCGGAGTTGATGAATGCGTCGTTGAAAGCCGACGATTCCCTACGTTCGGCGGTCGGGGATGCCCACAAGAACATCGCTAGGTTTGCGCAGAAATCCAGGCGCAAGGGCTGGTGGACGACCAATTCTCACGGGGCGGCCGTTGCCGAAAAGTTCGATCCGTATCATCGCGTGGGCATTTACATTCCAGGTGGCACGGCCCCACTGGTCTCGACCGCCCTGATGACCATCACCCTCGCTCAGGTGGCGGGATGCCGCGAGATCGTCGTCTGTACTCCGTGCGGACGGGACGGTGCGATTAATCCAGCTCTTCTTTTCGCTGCGCGAGTGGGGGGCGCCACGGAGATCTACCGGGCCGGGGGGGCGCAGGCCATCGCTGCGCTTGCGATTGGGACCTCGACAATTCGCCGGGTTCAAAAGGTATTTGGTCCTGGTAATGCCTATGTGGTGGCCGCCAAGCGGCTGCTATTTGGTCATGTGTCCGTGGATCTGCTGCCGGGCCCCAGTGAGGTTTGTGTGCTAGCGGATGACTCAGCGGATCCACGATACGCGGCAGCGGACCTCCTGGCACAGGCCGAGCACGGATCCGGACATGAACGGGTCTGGTTGGTCACGCCATCCGCCCGTATTCTCAAGGCGGTCGAGTCGGAAATTCGAAGGCAGCTCCCGAAGCTTGCTCGACGGGAGTTTATTCGCGGGGTGCTGGACACGAACGCTTGGCTAATCCAAGTGCCCGACCTCGCCGCCGGAGTCGAGTTGGTGAATCGGCTCGCGCCAGAGCATTGCGAGCTGATGCTCAGGGATTCTTGCACGGTTGCGGACCTGATCTTGACAGCGGGAGCCCTGTTCCTTGGTAACTATTCTCCGACCGTCCTCGGAGATTATGTGGCCGGTCCAAGCCACACACTGCCCACGGGTGGCGCGGGCGTCAGTTTTGCGGGACTGACGGTGGACCAGTTCCAGCGCCGGACGAGTGTTGTCGAGTACGGGAAGCCCGCCCTCCGAAAGGCTCTCAAGACCGTGGCCAAGTTTGCCACCATCGAAGGGCTGGACGCACACGGGCGTTCTGCTGAAATCCGAGTGCGTGCTTGATAGCTCGGGAAATACAGCGATGAAGAACCCACGTTCGCTAATCCGCCCACTGGTGCGCTCCCTGCATGCGTATGTGCCTGGAGAACAGCCGAAAATCCCTAACCTGATCAAGCTCAATACGAACGAAAATCCTTATCCCCCGTCGCCCGGCGTGCTGAGGGCAGTCCGGGAAGCCGTCGACGAACGGCTGCGACTCTACCCGGACCCAACGGCGGAACAACTGCGGGAAAAGCTTGCCCGAATGCACGGGTGCCGGACGTCGCAGGTGATCATCGGCAATGGATCGGATGAATTGCTGGCACTCGCCGTCCGGGCATTCGTGGAGCCAGCGCGGCTCCGTCAGACGGCGGCCGCCCGAAGCCGCGCCACCGTGCAGTACCCATGGCCGTGTTATTCGCTGTATCCAGTGCTCGCCGAGGCTCACGGGGCGCGGGCACGGGCGGTTCCCCTGAAAGAGAATTATGATCTGCCGCCTGTGTCGGTGTTGCGTCGGGAAGGCCACTGGGACTTCCGGGCGGCTCTGACATTTGTTACCACACCCAATGCGCCTTCCGGCCGCGGGTATTCCCTATCTCAACTCGACGATCTTTGCCGGGCGCAAAAGGGAGTTGTAGTGTTGGATGAGGCGTATGTGGATTTTGCTTCAGCGAACGCCCTCTCATTGACGGAGAAGCATCCGCACGTGCTTATCGCTCGAACGTTCAGCAAAGCGTATTCTCTCTGCTTCCAACGGATCGGATATTTTATCGGCCACGAGGCACTGATCTCTGCCCTTCATTCGATACGCGACAGCTATAACGTAAATGGTCTCGGGCAGGTGGCGGCTCAAGCCACGCTCAATGAGCTCGCCCATTACCATCGGAATTTTTGCAAGATCATTGCGACCCGCGAACGATTGTGGAGGGAACTCACCGGCCTTGGATTCGAGGTTTTGCCCAGCCAAACCAATTTCCTGTTGTGCAAGCCGCCCGGTCCGACCGCCGAGGAGTGGCTGTCCGCTTTGCGAGACCGTCACGTACTGGTTCGTTGGTTTCGGTTGCCTGAACTGGCCCGGTTTCTCCGAATTACTGTCGGGACAGACCGTGAGGTCAACGCCCTGTTGAAGGCCGTGCGCGACGTTATTCATGGGACCCGAAATGAGAACTGCCGGTTCGGGAGTTGATTGCAGGGACGAGTTCCGGTTCCCTCTCTGGATGGATGCATTGTTGAATCTATTACGGGAAAACGCAGCCAATACCCCGGCCCAGATGGCCGCTCTCCTTGGCTGCAGCGAAGACGAGGTTCGAACTCACATTCGCGAGTTGGAATCCTCAGGTCGAATCCTCGGATTTCGAGCTATCATCAACGAATCGCAAGTTGGCAGCGACCGCGTCCGGGCCCTCATCGAGGTAAAAATCACCCCGGAACGAGGAGGAGGTTTCGACAAATTGGCGGAGCGCATCGCCAAGCATGGCGAGGTGCGCTCGTGTCACCTAATGTCCGGCGGGTATGATCTGCTGGTGGAGGTCGAGGGTGGCAACCTCCGGGAGGTGGCGGCGTTCGTGTCCGAAAAACTCTCCACGCTGCAGGGCGTGCTCTCGACCGCCACCCACTTTGTACTCCGCGCCTACAAAGAGCAGGGGGTTCTGATGAAGGCTGAAACCGTCGAAGAACGTCTCTCGGTCGCTCCGTAGTCGACGGTTTCAGGCTCGTCAATTCTCAAGTGGGAGCGGTGAGATGAACGCCCTCCTTCCGTCCGTCTCTTACCGTATTGATTCGCCGACGGAATGTCGCTTCGACAGGCACCGGGAGAATCACCGCTGAGGCCTCATGGAAAGCGATCGTCGCGAGCGTGTGGTGCGAAGGCTACCATCCTCACGGCAGCCCGCACGGCGCTGACTAAGCAAATACCTCATCCACGACGGTCCCGCTTTGGTTGGTCAATCGGACATCGAGACCCTGGATACGATGGCTCAGCTTGAGGTGATCGAAGCCAAAGAGATGAAGCAATGTTGCATGAAAATCGTGAACGTGGACGCGATCCTGGATCGCGTGCCAGCCAAACTCATCCGTCTTTCCGATCACCTGGCCTCCCTTCGCCCCGCCGCCGGCCATCCAGAGGGAAAATCCAAACCGATGATGATCGCGTCCGGCGTCCGGCCCGGGGGCTTTATTTTCCGTAACCGGCGTGCGCCCAAACTCCGTGCCCCAGACCACGAGTGTGTCATCGAGCAGCCCGCGCTGCTTCAGATCCTGAAGGAGTGCGCCAATCGGCTGATCCACCACACGGCAGTTTTCCTCTAGGTCGGTCTTTAAACGGCCATGTTGATCCCAGCGCCGGTGAAAGATGCTGACGAACCGCACACCCCGTTCGACCAGTCGCCGCGCCAGCAGGCAATTCCGCCCAAAACCTCCCGCTTCGCCCGCGCGTTCAATCCCGTACGCCGCTTGGGTGTGGTCGCGTTCCGCGCCGAGGTCGATCAATTCTGGCGCCGCCGCCTGCATCCGGAACGCGAGTTCATAGGCGGCGACACGGCTGTTGATTTCCGGATCGAGCATCGCCTCATACCGGTGACGGTTGACCGCCTGGATCGCGTCGAGTTGCGCTCGTTGCATCTCCGTTGTGATACCAGGCGGATTCGAAAGATTGAGCACGGGCTCCCCCTGGTTGTTGAAAAGGACGCCTGCGTGCTTCGTCGACAGAAATCCGCTCCCCCATGTGCTCGACCGCGACACCGGCCCACGGCCCGTCATGAGCACAACGTAACCAGGGAGATTCGACGACTCACTCCCGAGTCCGTAGTGCACCCATGCGCCGGTACTGGGGCGGCCTGGCAGCTCGGAACCGGTGCTGAACATGATCTCCGCCGGCGCATGGTCGAACTGATCCGTATACATTGAACGAATCAGTGTGATTTCATCGGCACAAGATCCGACGTGTGGCAGCAACTCGGACATTTCCATGCCGCAACGACCGTAGCGACGGTACTTAAACTGGCTGCCCATGAGCACCGATTGGTCGGGCTTGATGAAGGAAAAGCGCTCATTCTGAAAGAAAGACTCGGGCAGCTTCTGGCCGGTCATTTCAATCAACTTGGGCTTCGGATCGAACAATTCGATCTGGCTGGTGCCTCCCGCCAGAAAAATAAAAATGCAATTCTTCGCGCGGGGACGAAAGTGAGGCCGCTTCAACTCGAGAGAATTTTCAGAATCGGCGGCGGCAAACAGCCGATCCCGCTTGAGTAACGAAGAGAGCGCCAACGCGCCCAGTCCGCTCGAAGCGCTGGTGAGGAATCGGCGGCGGCTCAGGGCTAGCTCGTTGGGGATGGGAATCATGCGCAAGGGGAGCCTACTCCCGAGTGATGAATTCAGCGAAGTTCAAAACGGCGGACTACTTTGAAAAGAGCGCAGGCAAGCAAGGACTCGGCGACGCCCACGTCGTCGCGGTAACCACTTGCCGGCATGTGGAAACCGAGCTGACGCGGATCGCCGCCTCGTTCACTGTTTCCGGGGACGTTTCCAAGGCGCGGGACTTCGCGCAGATATGGACGCCGGGCTCCCGAGTACCCACGGCGGACGCCGAGAGCCACTTTGTGGCTGTGAGGACTTTGCCAGGACCGAATTGTCCGCTTACGATTCCGCCAGCATGAACCAAGATGAGTCCGATGACGAATGGAAAGCTCAATGCAGGCGGCAGCTCGAGCGCCCGACCCTGGATCGGATCAAGTACGGATTTGCATGGGTCCACAAGCCGGTGCTCGACGACGGCGCGAGCCGGGCGTTCGACTCCATGGTCGACTATCGGCAATGGTGCCATGAAAATTTGCCGTCTTACCTAGGCTACCGTTTGGCATCGACCGACCATGCCTACGAGTAAATTCACTCCGGAACAGGCAGTGGAATTGGCTGCTGCCTTTAGCAAACATCAAGTTGACTACCTGTTTCTAGGAAAGAGTGGTGCCATCCTGCTCGGGTATCCGTCGGTCACTCAGGATGTCGATCTTTTCCTCCCAACGAATCGGGCTAATGCGGAACGGGTGGTCACCGCCGTAACCGAACTCGGCTTTGTTCTCGAACCGGAAATCGTGCGGAAGATCATCGCATGTGCTGACTTCGTCCAACTCAAGAATGGTCCCTTTGACCTCGATCTAGTGCATGCACCCGATGGCATCGAAAGTTATGACGCGGCAAAGGCGCGAAGTGTTCTGCAAGACGGGTTTCCGGTGACCAACATCCGCGATATCATTGCCAGCAAGCGCGCGAGCGGGCGTCAAAAAGATCTGCTCGATCTTCACCTTTTGGAGCAGTTCCGCGTCGAATACGAACGCAGACAGACACGACCCATCGAAACC
This sequence comes from Pedosphaera sp., assembly GCA_009695205.1. Classification (GTDB taxonomy): domain Bacteria; phylum Verrucomicrobiota; class Verrucomicrobiia; order Limisphaerales; family UBA9464; genus SIBK01. Next base: position 28,967 of record SIBK01000014.1, read on the forward strand.
GCCTTGGACAAAGCTCTTGAGCGGCCTTTTCCAACGAGCCCCTCCTGAGTTCAGCTGTCACTGCGGAGAACCCCAGGTTTGAGAAGGGCCGCTTCGGACTATTTTGGAGTTGGCTTCTTCGTTGGAGTCGAGGCCGCATCGGTGGGACGACCGCCCTCTGGGATTGCCACCGGCGCATTGGTTTCCGCCGGCGGGGGTGGAGGCAGTCCGAGAGCGGATCTTAGGAGCATCTGGAGTTCGGGGTGCAGGTCACCCTTGGGATCGAGCATACGGTTGAGCACCTCCTGCTTGATCTCCGCAAGTTCCGGCATGGGCAATCGTTCGCGTGCCCCTTTGTACTGGGTGCGGTCGATGAAATTCTGACGGACAACGGCAGCGAGGCGTTTATAACCCTCGGCTTGTTCGTCAAGGCCCTGCGCCAGGCTTGCATAGTAGTTGCTGACGAGCCCCTCCAGCATCGCTTTGACGCGGTCGGGGGACGTTTCATTGACATCTTCGCTAATCTTTGCAACCGCCCATTCTTGTGCGGAATTCGCATCCGGAAACGCGTTGGTCCCATATTTTTCGGTTCCGTAGGCGAACCATTTCTTTGCCTCGTTCTCACGATTGTGGATGAATAAGAAATAGACGGCATCCCGCATCATGTTCTTGTGGGCGTTACCAATGTGGTCCCGCATTTCTGCATCTTCAGCCATGAACTTCTCGTAAGCTCGCGAGGTGTTTTCCACGATAGCCAGGTTTGGCCCCAATTGCGGAACCTTGCGCAACTTGCCTTCGATCACCAATTGATTGGTGATGAAGCGGCCCCGTTGAAACGAAGTGAGCAGGGGCTGATAGATCGCCCGCCGCAGAGTGATCAGCTGAGCCTCCGGCTTGTCCGACAGCTTGCATACCCGTAACCCAACACTCGCCCAGTAGATCGCATGCGTCTCGGGCAGGCGCCACTCCAGAGGTCCGTACTGGTCGTCCACCTCCTTCATCATCCGGGAATCCATCTTGTAGTGATTTGTCAGAATCGAAACCCGGGCTTGCATTTCGCGTGTCTGCGGACTGCTGAGAGCGTCAAAGTCCGGGTGACCACTTCCCAGGACGTTGTTCATTTCGGCTGCCCACTCCGACTTGTAGGTCATGTGCGCATCATCCAGATAGGCGCCAATTTTGTGCTGGAACAGCCAGGCGAGCTCACGATACATGAGAACTTCATGAGGATTATACCGAAGGCCGTCATCACGGAGCAGTTCGATGCCCTTGCGGACGCGGAGCCATCGATCCATATGGTTCGGAAACTTCACCGAAATGTTATAGGCCAGATTCCAGGCTTGATTGACCCAGACCTGCGTGAAATGGGGTTGAAGCTTCGTGATCCAGTTCGCGAGTTGGGACATCTCGAAATACTTCCCATTCTCCTGCAATTCCGCGGCGCGAATCCACAGGATGTTAGCGATGAGACCCCGGAAGCCGCCGAGTGCAATCGTGGTGAACGCAAGCACCGGCGGGGCGTTCTCCAACACCGCCGTTCGCGTGAGATCCATCTTCTCCCGGTCGCGATTTAACCGGCTCTGCATCAGGCCGGCTAGCGCAATAAAGCCAACCATCAGGACGGCTAAAATTGATTTTCGCAGGGACATCACGGATAGATTTGGTGGCGGACGACGGCGCTATGTGGGCAGAGCAATTTCCCGGCGAGTTAGCACCACGATGCCAAGCACCACAAAAACACCGCCCATCAGGACGATGATCTGGAAAAAAGCCCGGGCCAACTCGCCCCAGGTAATGCTCTTGCCTGAGCTGAGGGCATCCACCGGTGAAAAATTCTGGGCAACGCCAATGAGGTCGCGAGCCCCCTTGAAAAACTGGACTGCGATCGTATTAACAAAATTTCTCTCCTTCACCATTCCGGTGTCGTGGTCCACTTCAAGGATACCTCCCTGATCGATCACCGCGCGGATGGTGCCGCCCGAGAAAGCGATCATCAGCATCGCAAGCGAAACGAAGGAGGAAACGGCAAAGGACATCCTGCTGGAACACGCGAGACCAATCGCCGCCAGTAGGGCAAGCCAGAAAAAAAGGATCAGAAGTCCGCGGAGAAAATTCAGGGTAAAACCTCCCTCGCGATAGAGCACAAACAGGCCGTCTTCCAGCGGAAACAGAAGGGCAATCTCGTTCCAGTTCTGGCAATCAATGGTGATCTTGTTGTCATCACCGACCATGTTAGGCGGGATGGCGAATTCGATCGGAGCCTCGGCAGCAATATCATTTTCTACCGTCAGGCGTTCCCGGGAATCCCGGGCGCCCACTATCCACTTCAATTGATAGGTCTTGTCCGAACCGTCAAAGGATGCAGCAAAAAACTTCACCCGAAGGTGCATAGGCTGATCCTTAAGCCGCGCCTTGGCTCCGGAACCGAGATCAATGACCCACTGGCGGTAGTGGCCCGGCTGGACGATCTGGTTGGCTGCCTTGATCTGTTCCTCGACCTGCTTGCGGACAAACTTCCGGTCCATGGCGGCGACGGTTTCCTGCTTGAGACGCTCGGCAAGCACTCGGCGGATCTGGGGCTCCAGGTCCCGCAACTCTTCGCGAGCCGATGCCCGGGCAACGAGGACCTCGCTACGAAGAATCGCTTGTTGTTCCGGCGTCAGTTGTGCGGCGCGCCCCAGCAACAGCGCGTAAATGGTGGCCCCTGAAATCGCAAGTAATCCAAAATTCAGAACCAGAATCCCCACCCATTTTCCAATCCAGATTTCCCAGCGCGGAATAGGCTTCGTCATGACCACGTGAATCTGGCAATCCTCGATGTCCCGGGCCAACGTGCCGCAGGCGAGCCAAAGCGTGGTGATCCCGAGCAACCCAGTGACCGCTCCCAACGTATAGGTCAGAACGATCTGGGTGAATCCTTGCGCGGTCCCGTCGTGCTCAATGATTCCCGGAAGCACAAATACCGCGGCGAGGAGCAGGCCAATGAGGATGAGGACGAGCTTGTAGCGGATGGCGGCCTTCAGGGTCAACCAAGCGACCGCGCCAATTCGGCGCAGGGATTTTGGTGTGAAATCGGGCAGTGTCAAAAAACGACGGCCTCGCCATTCCGGCAGGGGCTCGCCTCCGACCTGGGCAAGTTTTGCGATCGCCGTTGCGCCGTTGCGGGCGGGAACGGTGCACCGGAACGAATATCCGGAACCTTCCGCTGCGTAGGCGCGAAGGTGGCGGGCTTGAAAACCGAGGAAAACGCCGGCAATCAACCACGCGATGGCGTAGCCGAACCCCGCTGCCTGGAATGCATGCAGGACACCAAACGTCACCCCGAGAACGATTATGACGACAGCCGCGGACACCCACAGATTATTCAACGCTGCCCATACCGGGCCCCCAAGCACCGCGGCCCAGGAAAATCCCGCGGGGACGGTAAGGCTCTGCCCTTCCGAATTCCGGTAAATTTCATACTGTCGATTCATGGTACGTCCGCAGCCATTTACTTCTTCCCACCTAGAAGACCGGAAAGTTTCTCGTTGGCCTGCTTGACGTCGATCGCCGTTGGCGGCGGCGCGACCGCCCGGGCGACCTCCACGGAGGGAGTCGTTGCAGGCGGGATTTCCGCTGCCGGTTCACTCCGGGCCAACGACGACAACCGGGCAAGATCGATCTGGGGTTCCGTGGACGGCGCCGGCACCACCTGGACTTCTGCCAAAGAATTCTGGCGTGTAAGTCGATCGAGCACCTTGTCCGATTGGGTCTGGCGGCCCGCGTCCTTGCCGCGGATGAATTGTGCCACTCGATTGCCACTGGTGGCACCGCTCGTCTGTCCGCCGGCGCGGGCTCGCTCGACAACACCCAGAAAATAGGTCTCCAGATTCTGGGTCGGAGTCCCCAGCCGCACGCGATCACCCACCTCGGCCCTCAGTATTCCGAGCACGCGCTCCGTAACCTCCCGACTGAGCACGGGCGAGCTGATTTGTACGGAATCCGGAGCCGCCAGGAGATCCTGGAGCGTTCCCATCGCCTGAATCCGGCCACCGTAATAGATTACGACCCGGTCACAAACATCCTCCACATCCGCGAGCAAGTGGGAACTAAGGATGACGGTCTTGCCCCGGCGCGCGAGCGCCAGAATCAGATCTTTTACCTCCCGGCAGCCGAGGGGATCGAGGCCCGCGGTGGGCTCATCGAGAATTACCAAGTCCGGGTCGTTGATCAGCGCCTGGGCGAGGCCAATACGGCGCTGCATGCCCTTGGAAAACTCGCCCACAGTCCGCGTTCGAGCCTGGTTCAATCCAACCATCTCGATTAACTGCTCGGCGCGCTGCCGTCGATCCGCCGAATCCAGCTGAAATAAGTTGCCGAAAAAATCCAAAGTCTCGCCCGGATTGAGGTACTTATACAAATAGCTTTCCTCCGGTAGATAGCCTATCCGCTCCTTGGTTCGAACGTCCCGAGGCGATTGCCCAAAGACTTCAATGTGCCCATGGGTTGGATACAGGAGGCCTAAAAGCATCTTAATCGTGGTCGACTTGCCGGAGCCATTCGGCCCGAGCAGGCCAAAAATCTCCCCCCGGCGGATGTCGAAACTCACGTCATTGACCGCGCGCGCCTTGGGGCGACCCCAGAAATCCTTGAACACTTTGGTGAGTCCAACGACACGGACAACGTTTTCGCGGGAGACAGCCTCTCGGCTGCCAGGCGCGGGATTCGGTAGGGAGTCCATGGCTTGGATTTTGCTTTGTGTGAATTCTTCCGAGAGATGCTCCGGCAGGTTTTCCCGGCGTTCAAACGCCCCTCAGCGCAGTGGATGGGTGCGTATTTACTTCAAACATGTCAGGCGGTCGCCGGCGTCAGTTGGATGGGGCCTCCCGTCCCGGGGGCCGCCGGCCGCGCTTCGATCTGGAACGGTTCCAACTCCTCGCCCTGCCGCACCAGGCGGGCGCTGTTGAACACGACGAACAACGCACCCACGTTGTGCAATAGAGCCGCCACGATCGGGTGGATATAGCCCATGGATCCCGCTGTGATCACGATGATCACGAATAGAATTCCAAAGAGAAAATTCTGATTGATCACCTGCCGTGTCAGACGGGAGAGCTTTATCAGGAAGGGCAGCCGCCTCAGGTCGTTGTTCATCAAGGCGATCGTCGCGCTGTGAATCGCCACCTCGCTGCCCGCCGCACCCATCGCAATGCTGATGTCGCCCGCAGCCAGTGCCGGCGCATCATTGACACCGTCCCCGATCACGGCAACCCGGTATCCCTTGGCTTTAGTCTGCTTCACGTATTCAACCTTGTTCTGGGGAAGGCATTCCGCCACGACCTCCTCAATACCTATCTCCTTTGCCACTCGGGCCGCGACTGGTTGACGGTCGCCTGACACCATCGCGATCCGACGGACGCCAGCGTCCCGCAATCCCTGAAGGGCCTCAGCCGCTTCCGGCCGGGTCTGATCCTGGAGGCCAACCCATCCGATGCAGTCATTTCCCCGCGCGATGAACAACAGGCTGAAGCCTTCCGTTTCGTTCAAATCCACCGTCTTCAGAAAATCACCGCCCACGCCGTTGTCCTTCAGCCAGCCGGATCGCCCGATCACCACGCGATGCCCGTCAACCGTGGCATGAACCCCCCGACCCGCCGATTCCTTGAAGTCCGTGGCGGATGCCAGCGTCACCCCAGCTTCCTCGGCGAGCTGCACGAGCGCTTTTGCCGTAGGATGATTCGAATACTGCTCGGCGCTCGCAGCTGTCCGCAAAAGCTCCGCCGGCTGTGTATCCCCAATCGGGTGAAGGCGGCTCACCACCAGCTTTCCTGTTGTCAAGGTTCCGGTTTTGTCAAAGACAAAGGCGTTGATGCTAGCCGCGGATTCCAGGTCGCCCACGTTTTTCACCAGCACCCCAAGCCGCGCAGCCGCCGCAATCGCCGCCACCATCGCGCTCGGCGTAGCTAGGATGAATGCGCAGGGGCAGGCGCCAATCAGGATCGTAATAACTCGGTCCAGATCCTTGGTAAACGCCCAGACCAGCGCGGCAATCACCAAGATCAAAGGCGTATAATACCCGATGTACTGGTCAATAATCCGCATGAACGGCAATCGCGTCTTTTCCGCCGCCAGGATTAATTCCCGAACCCGCCCGATGGTTGTATCCTGTCCAGCCTTGGTGACCTTCACGTCGAGCGCCCCCGTCAGATTGATGGTACCGGCAAAAACCTGATCTCCGGGATTTTTGTCCACCGGCAAGGATTCACCCGTGATGTTCGCCTGATTCACCGAGGCCTGGCCGGTGACGATCACGCCGTCCGCGGCGATGTTGTCGCCGGGCCGGATCCGGATCATGTCTCCGACCCCAAGATCGCGCGCGGCCACCTCTTCCTCGCGCCCCTTGACGAGCCGGCGTGCCTTCGATGGAGTCAGCTTGATCAACGATTCAATCGATGCCCGAGCCCCCGCCGCGGTGCGGGTTTCAATGACCTCGCCGAGCAGCATGAAAAAGGCAACGATTCCCGCTGTCTGAAAATCCCCTTTCGCCGCACAGGCAAGAACGCCCAACGCCACCAGCTCGTTGATACTCAACCGGCCTTTGGATAAGTCCGTGACCGCCACCCTCAGAATCGGTATGGCCAGAGTGATCGCTCCCACCATGGCAAACAAACCCGCGGTCGTATCGCCTCTGTCGTATACCCATTGCATGAGATACGAGATCAACACGAAGACTAGCCCAAACAACGTATACGACAGTTTGACGTTGGTATGGGAATGGTCTCCCCCGCAGTCCGCACACGTCTCTCCGTTGGTATGCTGATGAGGTTTGTCTTCAAGACTGAGTAGTGAGGTGATTTGCATGGCGAGAATGAAACAGGGTTGGATCTCAGTTGGATGGAGACGGCTGTGTGCCGGGCTTTACGGGCGCCACGGCTTCGCGGCTGATCAGGAGCCGCAATTCGTCCGCACCCACGAAAAATTTGTCCTGCGCATTGGTCAGCACACGGGCGAAGGTTTCTGTTAGTACCCGCGTTCGGTATAGTTCCGGATCCTTGAGATAATAGGGCAGCTGCTTTCGGAACGAATCGGCGTCGCCGGATACCGCGGCCACCAACTGGTTGGACGCGATGATCCCTCGATTGAGAATTTCGCGGGACTCTGCCTCCGCCTTGCGCAGGGTTTCGGATGCGTCCCCTTCGGCCTGCTTGATGCGCGTGGTGCGATCGAGCTCCGCTTTGGTCACCTGCACAAACGCCTCGCGGACCGAAAGCGGCGCAATGGTTGGAACCTCCAGAAGATCAATTTTCACTCCGAGTTGCGCCCGGGCGATCCAATCCTGAAGCCGCTGGGCAATTTCCAGCCGGAAACCCTCCGTGTTTTTATACAATACATCGTCCGCTTTGAAACCAGCTGCCGTTCGATAGATGGCATTGTTGAACGCATTGAGAAGGAGGTTGGAAACACTGGTAAAATTGAAGGCAAACGCCACCGGATCAATGATCCGGTATTTCACTGAGCCCCGTACGTGGACAATATTGCCGTCGGCCGTCAACACATGCCCTTCAGCCGCTGGGTTCAGCCGCCCCGTGCCATTGGAGGCCTCTCCCTCCAACTTCCCGGTCATCAACTCGTCCTGACTTAACTGAAACCATGGCGTAAAGGTCGTTACAGTGAGTGTTTCTCCATTGCGGATGCGCACCACTTCGTCGATCGGTTGGGGCATGGCAAAATGCAATCCCTGCTTCTTGATCATCTTGGCGCCAGTCCCGACGGGTTTGCCGAAGCGGAGAACGATCGCAACTTCATTGGGATTGACTGTAAAAATGCAGGAGATGAAGAACGCGGCGATCAGGGCAATCACCAACGCACGGATGACAACCAAGCTGCTGCCGAGGGCCTCGTTGAGCGCCTGGCTGCTGGCGTCATCGTTGCCGAGGGCATTGCCTCGGGCGGGACTCAGGTCGCCGGACTTCGGAGTTTTGTCAGCGCTCATAGTAGCGGAATTCGCAGGGCGGATTGCAGACCGTTATTTGGCAGCCGGCTTCAGCTTCGAGGCTTCCTTGAGGAGATCCAAGGGCGGGGTGCGGTCGTCCAGTATCAGGGTCGTCCTGTTTTGGAGCGATTCCTGAAGTCGTTGAGACTTCAACTGAAGCTCTGCAAGGCGGGGATTCTTCTCGAACTCCTTATAAGCCTCCGATACCTGAGCCTCCGCGTCGCCCCGGATGGTGGCCTGTTTCACCCGCGCTTCGGAGAGTCGTGACTCCCGTTGCACGTCCGCGTCAGAACGGATCTTTCGGGCCTCGGCTTCACCCTGCGCTACGTGGTTCTTGGCAAGCGTTTCACGCTCCGCCTTCATTCGTTTGAAAACATCCGCTGTCACATTCTCTGGCAAGCCCAGTTGCTTGATCCCCAGCAGTTCGACCCGGATGCCAAAGGTGTCGACCGTGTCCTTGGAAACCAGCGCAAGCATCTCCTTTTCGATCTGCTCAAATTTTACCTCCTCCGGCTTGGATGAAATCAGATCGCCGAGATTGTGCTGACTGAGCACAGCGGCCTTGGCATTGCGGACCACATTCTCAAGGGCCGCCTCGGCTTTGAGGGAATCGCCGCTGAAGCGGTCCAAAAATGTTCGCGGATTTTCCACGCGCCATCCGGTGAAGACGGTACAAAGTATGGTCTTGCCATCTCGCGTAAGACTTTGGTCAAACTTTCGTTCAAAATTCTGCAGGCGCTTGTCAAACTTATAGACGTTTTGAATCGGTACCGGCCAGCGCGCCTTCAGCCCCGGCGAATCGGTCGAATAGGAGATGCGACCGAAGGTGGTGACCACTGCGACTTCGTTTATTCGCACCTGATACGCGAACAGTAGGAACACAAAGATCAGCAGTAGTAGGCCACCGGTGATGAGAGTTAGACGATTCTTGCTCATGACAAATAAATGGGCGTGGATTGAATCCGGACTAGGTGAGGCTGCTCTGTAGGGGTTATTTCTCGGACTTTTTATTGGGATTCTCGATATAGATCTGGTTCGCCAGATCTTCACGGATGCCGCCTTCGAGATTGAGTTGCAGCACCTGTTTAGTGGCATCGCTCAGAATAATGTACTTTCTGGCGGGAGCGATGGCCCGTGTGATCGCATCGAGCACCAGGCGCTCGCCATAGATGCTAGGCGCCGCGTTGAAGGCAACCAATTGGCCCCGGAACTGAGCGGCTGCACCCTGTGCCTCGGCAATTTTCAACGCCGAGGCCACCCGGGCATCATTTACGATCTTCACCGCTTCAGCCTCAGCCCGCGGCAGGACTTCGGCTCGGTATCCATACGCTTCATGAATCTTAGCCTCCTTCTGGGCTTCGGCACCAATCTCCTGTTCGAAGGCAGCGGCAACCTGGATCTCCTTGTTCCCGATCGGTGGATGAACATCCTGCAATCCGACGAACGTAATCTCGACGCCAAGCTTATGATCATCCGCGGCCTTCTGGATGCGCGTCCGCAATTCACCTACGGCCTTCAGGCGCCCGGCCGACATAAAATCGATCAAATCGACGCTGACCAGGTACCGCACCACTTCGCGCGTGGCGGTTCGTTGCAGCAGATCTCCTGGATTGGCATGATTGTACATCCATGATTTCAGGTCTTTAACATAATACTGGACGGGGATGCTCACTGTTAAAAGGTTCACTGGAACCGCCTTCGCTACGTCGGTGTCCGTGCCGGAGGTTGTATCGCTGCTGGCGACCAGCATATTATATTCCGACTGATTGTGCTGAACGGTCCAGACAACGGTGCGCCCGGAAGATTTCGCGTCGTCCTGTTCCACTCCGATGGCAAAAGTCTGCAGCGACCGCACCGAGTAGCGGTGGATGGCGTCAATGGGCCAGGGCCACTTGAAATGAAATCCCGGTTCTAACACACCGCGATTGGCGACGGGGCTTCCAAACCGTTCCAAAAGGGCCTGTTCCTGCGGTTCGATGAAGACAAACATCGAGCCAAACCAAAGCAATCCTAGCGCGAGGAGCGCCAGGCGTCCCAGTTCCTGCTCGAGGTATTTATAAAACCATGTTTCCGAAACCTTGAAGCCAAACTGGTAGTCCAGTGTTTGGGCGGCCGTGCTGAACAGTCCACCGGAGGAACCCAGCAAGCCGATCAACCGGCTCTCGTACACCAACCGTTTCTCCTCACCCCGGACACGGGGGCGGTAAACCTCAAATACGAGGCCAAAAAGGGTCTCCAACGCCACTACCACCAACACGGCGAACAATAACCAGGACAGGTAACGATCAAGTTTTTCGTACTTGAAAAAGTTAGAGTCGGCTGCTTCCGCAACTGCCGCCATGGCACACAGCACGGAGCCTAGCAACAATGCCGATGCTCCGGGTCGCAACAGCCGGTGATTTTCATAACGGGCAAGCCGCGCCGAATACGTGCCAAGTAGGAATAGAACCAAACCGATGCCCGCGAACGCAGCCATGGCGTAGTCGGAGAAAGCCCCAACCACAGTCTTGGTCGTCATTCCCTGGTAATTCCACCAAATGGCCGTCGCCTCGAATGCAAAGAGCATCAGAGTGAACGCCGGTACCATCCATTTCTCAAACATTCTCCGCGACCGCTTCGCGTGGAGGGTGTCTTCCGAAGAGGCGGTGAAGAGTGCAGACCCGCTTCGCTGATTCGCCAGCTCCTCAAATTCCAGGCGCTCGGCCTCTTCCCGGGCTTCAAGGCGCATCTGGAACCAGCTGACCAGGGCAACCAGCGTGCCCACGATCAGAAAGGCAACACTGAGTTCCGCCGTCGTGGAGCCCGCCAGCTGAGCGAGAAATTGCATCGCCACTGCCGCCAGAGCGAGGACAACCCAGTTCAACAGTCCGTTCTTTGAAACATTTCTTTCCATGATTTTCGTCGTAAACCCACACCACCATCGCCCTGCGTCTGCCAGTCCTGCCGCCGTTTCTGGCAGCTGGATCAGGTCGAGCGGCCCAACCTAACTCAATTCCCGCTCTTCGAACAAGAGTAACGCTGCCGAAAGAGCCGCCCCGATGTACGCCACCAAGTATCCCGCCGCCCGCAGAACGTATTCCCACGGAATCACCTTCTTGTTCTCCAGCGCATCCGCCATCCAAAACAGCTGCCAGTTGGGCGTCACCGCGTAAACCAATTGCGCCCATCCAACGCCTCGGGCCGCCGGTCGGCCAAAAAAATAGTCGGACATGATTCCCACCAGGAAGATCGCTGAACAAACCGCCAACGTCGGGATCATGTCCAGCCGGGTCGAACACGCCAGCGCAATTGCGGCAAGCACCCATAGAGCAAAAAGAATCAGCACCATCGCGGGAATCAGCCGCCAGTCAACCGCCGCTACGTCGCCAAATGCCTTCTCCAGCCGGGTGAAATACACCACATAAATGAACGCCAGCGTCGTCAAAGCCACCAGACCCGCCACCGCATTGGGCGCAAACGGCCTCCCGAGGAAGAAATTGAGAAAACCACCCACAAAATACGCGAGAATCACGGCGCCAAAATACAGCCCTAACGAAGGCAGATCTGCATTCCCATAGGCGTCAAATGCCATCCGACTCGCCAACAACGCCGCTACAGCGTTGGTAAACGTCAACAATGTCAATGTCCCCGCCAATCCCGCATACTTCGCCAGCAAGAACGTGGTTCGGCTCACTGGCTTGGACAGGACGGTCAAGGCCGTCCCCAACCGGATCTCCTCCGCCAAACTCGACGCCGCACACAAAACGGCACCCAGCAACCCCGATAGGAGCGTCACAGCCAATGCCATGTCCTTCACCAGCTTCGGATCATCCCCAAACCCGAAATAGGGAACTGCCGACAAAAAAACAATGAAACCAGCCGAGCAGGTCAACAGCAGGAGGTACACCGGCTGCCGGACCAGCTCCAGGAAGGCGTTTACCGCAATTGTGACAAACTGACGCATTGCTTCTAGGGACTGTGTGACCGGCAACATACTGTTTCGCAGTCAACCGTCAATGGTTTGCACTGACTAAGAAGGAGGCTTGTCCGCTTCCCCTCCTTTACGTAGCCTCGCCACCGGTCTCACCACTCCTTGCCATGAATTCGTCTATCCGCTTCAAACTTTTCCTAATGATGGTGCTTGAGTTCTTCATCTGGGGAGCCTGGCTTCCGCTCATCTTCAGCTACCTGCCCGCTCTGGGGTTCACCACCACACAACAGTCGCTCGTTCTTAACGCCTTTCCCGTCGCCGCCATCGTGGGGATGTTTTTCAGCAATCAATTTGCAGATCGTAACTTCGCAGCGGAAAAGTTCCTGGCATTCAGCCATCTCATCGGCGGCCTCGCCATGCTCGGCCTCGCCTTTACCCGCGATTTCCTCCCGTTCTTCGGCCTGATGCTCGTCCACTGCCTGTTGTACGTGCCAACGATTTCAATCACGAACTCGATCGCCTTTGCCAATATGAAGGATCCGCAAAAGGAGTTCGGCTTGATCCGCATGGGAGGAACCATCGGCTGGATCCTCGCGGCTTGGCCCTTCACCTTTATTCTCGTCGATTGGTCCAGGGTCGAGGCTGCAAAGCCCGAGGGATTCGTCAATTGGTTGGGCGAAGTGCTACGCAATGGACTCTCTGGCTTGCCCCTGCAAAACGCCACCCGCTGGACTTTCATCATCGCCGGCGCCGCCTCGCTCGTCCTTGCCGCATTCAGCCTTCTCCTCCCTCACACGCCGCCGAAACCCGCCAAGGCGGGTGACGATTCTCTCGCCTGGTTAAAAGCCGCGAAACTCCTCGGACTTCCGTTCCTGCTGGTGCTCTGGCTCGTAACCTTTGTCGATTCCTTCATCCACAATTGCTATTTCAACTGGGCCGGAACCTTCCTGGGCAGCAAACAGGTCGGCATCCCGGGCAACTGGATCATGCCTGTCATGAGCATCGGCCAAATCGCCGAAATCCTCACGATGATGGCTCTCGGCGTAACTTTGAAACGTCTCGGATGGCGAACTACCATGGTTCTCGGAGTTCTTGGCCACGCCGTCCGCTTCGCCATCTGGGCCTTTATGCCCGAGTCCACCGGGGTGATCGTCGCTGTCCAGGTAATGCATGGCATCTGTTACGCGTTCTTCTTCGCGACCGTTTACATTTTTGTTGATGAATACTTCCCAACGGACGTGCGGTCCTCCGCCCAGGGGCTTTTCAATGTCATGATCCTCGGAATCGGTGCCCTCGTCGCAAACTCGATCTGCCCCAAATTGATCCAGGATGTTTACACTCCGAAAGGCGGTGTGACTGATTTCAAAGGGCTGTTCCTGATCCCGCTCGCCTGTGCCATCTTGGCTGCCCTCGTACTCGCGTTGTTCTTCCGGCCACCCCCCAAGCCTCTTGCAAACCTTCGTGGCTCTGCCCCCGCTCACTGATCCCATCCCACGTTGTCTCGCCTCGAAAGGCTGTCCCAACTCATCAAAGCCATGCTTCCCATGAACCGTCGCCCCGTAGTCGCGGACGGCAGTCCGCGCAAACCACGTCCCTGCAACGGTTCATGGTCCCAATTCATGTCCATTCGTTGGAAAACTTTCCCCTCCATGAACCGTCGCCCTTTAGTCGCGGACGGGAGTCCGCGCAAATCTCTTCCCAGGAGCGGTTCATTGTCCAATTCATGTCCATTTTTTGGAAAACGTTGCTTCCTATGAATCGCCGACATTTCCTCCGGCAGGTCGCCACCCTTAGTGCAACGGCCTCCGCCCTGCCATTTTCCGGCTGTGAATCGTCTTCCCACAGAACCCCAGATGTTCGGAAACCACTGTTCAAGATCAGTCTCGCTGAGTGGTCGTATCACAACGCGCTCTTTGCAAAGAAGATGTCTCACCTCGACTTTCCCGTCGTCGCCCGACGCGATCACGGGATCGATGCGATCGAGTTGGTGAATCAATTCTTCATGGAACAGGCCGCAGATAAGGTCTATCTAGCTGAGTTCAAACGGCGCTGCGGGGGAGAAGGGGTATCGACCAAATTAATCATGTGCGATGACGAAGGGAATCTCGGAGACCCGGATTCAAACAAGCGCCGCCAAGCCGTCCGGAATCACCACAAATGGGCGGATGCCGCCCAGTACCTCGGCTGCCACTCAATCCGGGTTAATGCCGAGACGGAAGGCGTGGGAAGTTTCGAGGAACAACAGAAGCGAGCAGCCGACGGACTCCATGAACTGGCCCTCTATTGCGCCAAATTGGGATTGAATTGCATCGTCGAAAACCACGGCCACCTCTCGTCAAACGGAGTCTGGCTCTCGGGTGTGATGCGCCTCATTAACCTTCCGAACGCGGGTACACTCCCAGACTTTGGCAATTTCAGCCTGGGCGACGGCACCTGGTACGACCGTTACAAAGGCGTCTCCGAAATAATGCCCTTTGCGAAGGCGGTCAGCGCAAAAAGCTACGATTTCGACGCCCGAGGAAACTGCGTCGAAACAGACTATCACCGGATGATGAAGATCGTTTTGGACGCTGGCTACCACGATTGGATGGGGATCGAGTACGAGGGCGAGCACCTTCCCGAACGGGACGGTGTAACAGCCACCCAACTCCTCCTCAACCGAATCCGCAGTGGGGTCGGTCCATAGTAATGTAAAGCACATTACTATTCCCTGACCCCTATTCTATGAAAGTTACCCGTAATTGGCTCAAGAACTATGTGGATTTTGACTGGTCGCCCGCAGACTTGACCGAACGGCTGACGATGCTGGGCCTCGAAGTTGAAGGGGTGGAAACACTCGGCGGTGAGTTTTCTGGCATCGTCGTGGCACTGGTGCTGAGTCGTGATAAACATCCCAATGCCGACAAATTGTCGGTTTGCCGGGTCGCCGACGGACTCGGAGAACGCCAGATCGTTTGTGGTGCCCAGAATTTTCAGGCGGGCGATAAGGTTCCCTTGATCCTGCCCGGCAATTCACTGCCCCCAAAACCGGATGACAAGGAACCGTTTGTCATCAAGGTCGGAAAAATCCGCGGGGTCGAGTCCCACGGAATGTTGTGCTCCCCACAGGAACTGGGATTGCTCGATGCCGTCGACGGCCTGTTGCTCCTCAAGCCAGAATCGCGAGTGGGTCAGCCATTCGCGGAATACCTTGGGCGATCCGGAAGCGATGTCGTCTTTGATTTGGAGGTCACGCCGAACCGGCCCGACCTCAATTCAGTGATCGGCATTGCCCGCGAAATCGCAGCGATCACGGGCGGTGCGCTAAAAATTCCGCCGGCCGATCTTCCTGCGGAAACGGAGCCTGCCCTGGCACCCGCTTCCGAGTTGCTTGCGGTACGGCTCGACGCTCCCGATCTCTGCCCTCGCTACAACGCGCGCATCATCCAGGGGGTCCAGATTGGACCGAGCCCCGACTGGCTCCGGCAGGCGCTGGAAAAGGTTGGCCTGCGCAGTGTCAACAACGTGGTGGATGTCACCAACTTCGTGATGCTCGAAACCGGTCAACCATTGCACGCATTTGATTTTCACTTGATCGCCAAGAGTGGGGAGCGCCCAACGATTGTAATCCGCCGCGGTAACGCCGGTGAGCAATTCACGACCCTCGATGGCCGGTCGCACAGGGTGACATCGGAAAATCTTCTGATTGCGGATGAACAGAAGTGCATTGCGCTTGCGGGAGTAATGGGTGGCCAAAATACCGAGATCAAACCGGAAACGACGGATGTGTTGCTGGAGTCCGCGTGTTTCGCTCCGACAAACATCCGGCGCACGAGCAAGTCGCTGGGATTGCGCACGGACGCGAGTTACCGCTTTGAGCGTGGGTCCGATATTGGCGTGGTGGACTACGCCAGCCGACGGGCGGCCGGGCTAATTCTCGCGACTGCAGGCGGCCACATTGCTGCTGGGGCGGTGGAGGTCTATCCACAACCGACTGCACTCCGTCATATCTCCCTTCGGCATGCACGAGTTAACCAACTTCTGGGTCTCAACATCCCCGGAGAATGGATCGATACTCAACTGACTCGCCTGGATATTCGGAAAATCGCAACCACTGCTCCAGGCGTGGTGACTTTTTCCGTTCCGACCTTTCGCGTCGATCTGAAGCGCGAAGTGGATCTCATTGAGGAGGTGGCCCGCTTGCATGGAGTGGATAAAATTCCGGCGACCGCACCGCGGGGTGCGACGGGCGAGCACCCCTTCGACGCTGTATACGATCAATTCGCTTCGATGCGCCGGATTCTTGTCGGGCTGGGTTTGAAAGAAACGCAGGGGCAGACCCTGATCGCGAGCGGTGCAGCGTCGATGGCGAACGCAGACCCAATGATGCTCGCCAATCCGCTGAGTGCTGAGATGGATGCTTTGCGCCCAAGCTTGTTGCCGGGCTTGCTCGATACCCTCCGACACAACGCTACCCGCCGGAATAATGACGTGCAGGTGTTTGAAATCGGCCGCGTGTTTAACCGGGAAAATGGGCGGGTAAAAGAAAGTTGGCGCGTGGCCATCGCGATGACCGGCCTTCGCGACCCGTTATTTTGGAGCGGAGCAGATCGGGAAGCCCGGTGCGACAGCGCGGATCTCAAAGGACGCATTGAAGAGGTGCTCGAACAGTTCGGCGTTCGGGGCGCTGTATTCGCACGACGGCCGGAAGCCTCGTCCTTGTTCTTGGAGTCGGCCGTCATTTCCCTCGGCGGAAAACTCGTGCTCGGCGAGCTAGGCCAAGTTTCGCCACGACTTGCCCGTCAAAACGATCTGCGCGATCCAGTCTTCCTGGCCGAGTTGGACGTGGATCAACTGATCGCGCGTCGCAACCCAGCCCGATCCTTCAGGGCGCTGCCGGCGTTTCCGTCGGTGCGGCGCGACGTCGCTATGATCGTTCCAGAAGCGATAACCCATGGCAGCATTCTCGGAGTTGTCCGGCAAGCCCGGCCTACAAACCTCGAAGCGGTGGAGCTATTTGACATCTTTCGCGGCAAACAGGTCCCCGAAGGGCAGAAGAGCATGGCGTATGCATTCACGTACCGTTCGGCGGACAAAACACTGACCGACTCAGAAGTAACGACAACGCACGCGGCGTTGGTGGAATCTTTCCGGCGGACATTACAGGCGGTGATTCGGGAATAGGGCAGTGGCGGTTCCCTATTCTCGGCCGTACTCATTATAAGAGCCGACGTCGAGAAGAGAGATTGATAAAGTGTGGACAAGTCCGCGCACTCCAAGCACTGCCATGGCGGATACAGATGGCGACGGCCGGCTTAGGAATGCCGGGCGATGAAGTCGTGGCGCCGGCGGGAGTTGTGCAGGTTCTCCCGGGTGACAGTTCCCGGCCCACGAGCCTTCTCGATGGTGTATCCGTGGTCTAGAAAGAAGCCGTGCACGTCGGCCGCCGAGAATCCGTGAGCGGCGCAGCTCTCGTTGTCGCACTCGTAGGCCACGAGAAGCGGCGGCATACGGGAGATCGTCTTCTCAAAGCCCTGGAGAACGCTCAACTCGAACCCCTCGACGTCCATCTTCACCGCGTCGATTCGCTCAATTCTCTTGGATTCGCAGTATCCGTCCAAGGTAATCAGAGGCACCGACGTCGCGGACCTCAGGGTCGAAACCCGCGACGATCCCAAGTTCGACTCCGGCCCCGGCTCGTAGCCGATTTGACCGGCTGCCTTCCCCAGGGCCACGGCGTTGACGGTCACGCGCTCCCTAAAGTGATTCTTCTCCACGTTCGCACGCAGGTACTTGAGCTGCACCGGGCCAGGCTCGAAGGCATGAACGTGGCCCGCGGGGCCCACCAACCTCCCCGCATTGATCGTGAACAGACCGAAATGCGCCCCGATATCGAACATCGTCATCCCCGGCTTCAGGAACTCCTCGAAGTGCCGCAGGATGTACGGCTGATGGTGGCCGCGCACGTATAGGTGCAAGCCCGAATACTCCTTCAGATTGACTAACATTTCGCCCCCATGCTTCAGGGAGGCGACCACGTCCTCATCCGGACGCCCGCCTATCTTCCCAGCGATCTTCGTCAGGATGCCTCCCGGCGCGGGAAGAGACCGAACGAGGAATCGAGCGGCGCGGTGCGCAATATGGGGCATATTAGGAGAAATTTTGTTTGGGACACTCCGTGGCGATGCATTCCAGTCCGGCGGGCGGTTCGTTGTCGGGATTGCGTTCCCATTTCGAACCGTCGAGCATCGTTGGTCAATCTCGTATTCCTCCAATTCCCCAGAAGCCGCATCCTCCATCGAGATTTTTGGCGCCTTTGAATCCCGGGATAATGAAACCGGAATGGGTAAAGTCACCGATGTCGATCGAGATTCTCTTGCCTCAATTCAACCGGAAGATTACGGTGCCTGCAAACACCCGTCTCAGGCGTTTCTGGGTCTTGACGTTAGAGGGGCCGGTGCATTTCTATCGGCCTGAGGAATTGGCAGGCCAGAACGATTAAGTTGCCATGATTATCGAACGAAATTCACAAATCTCCGTGCGGGTGAACCGAAATGTCCGCCACCCCGGGTCTGCATTCACATTAATTGAATTACTGGTCGTCATTGCGATTATCGCAATTCTGGCGGGCATGCTTCTGCCTGCGCTCACCCGTGCCAAAGATCGCGCTCAGCTAACCCTCGATCTCAACAATGTGAAGCAAATCCTGTTGGCCAATCATCTCTATGCCAACGACAATGGCGACTATTGTGCGCATCCAACGTGGGGTGGAGACCTCAGCGGCCCTGACGGTTGGGTTTATGCCACACACAACAACGGTCGGATTCCAGGCGGTCCTGCCGCCCCAACTTCCGCCACGGGCAAGGATATCAATTCGGTTCAATTCAGCAATCAGCTCGCTTTTTTCAAGATTAGCCAGCTGGGACCTTTCTTGAGTACTCACAGAATCTGCTGGTGCCCGAAAGATGTCGCGACCCGCGGCAGCGGAAAGCTCCAACAGTTGTGGCTTGCCCGCCCACTGAAGCTCACATCCTATTGCTGGAATGGAACCATCGGCGGATACAATAATATTGGTGCAACCCCCCCATGGCCGGACGGCAGAACCTATAAATTAAGCCAGTTTCTGGCGACAGATTGGTTGATGTGGGAACAAAATGAGCTCGACGCATTTAACTTCAACGATGCATCTAACGTGCCGCCGCCTGGAAATGCCGGCAACGGCGTCTCAATCCGTCACGCCGGTAATGCGAGCTGGTTCAACATTTCAAATCCGAATGGCAATAGCACCGTCAACAACCTTCCCGGAAGCGCCGTGATCGGGACGTTTAGTGGCAGCGCTAACCAGGTTAAGTGGATTTACTCGTGGCAATTGATCAACAAGCTTCCTTTACCTAATGAGATCTTCAATGGCCCGATCTACAGAAAGTAGGCCTCGTAATTGAAGAACCTCCGGGAACGTCGCGGCAAGCCCACCGGCAAGCTCCGCGTCCATGTGAGCCGCTATAAATTCGAGCTCTTCAATCTAGTTAGAAATGGGGTGGCCCGACGCCTCCTCTTCAAAATGAGATGTCGACATTGACGACGCGTAGCCGCCAATCCGCAAAAGTGGCGGCGGTCTTAAATATTCCAAAGGTGTCGAAACGATATCCACAGGACTCGCCATAGACGCTGTCCGGGGAAATGTTCAGCGTCCAGACCGAGCCCGTGGGAATCGTGCGCTCTTCGGCCCGTTCCAGGAATCCCTCCAGTTCACGGACCCCGGCACCCAGCCGGCCGATGGTATCGTGCGGCTGCCAGTGCCGGAAGATTCCTCGGCTTGCGATTAGGCGACGCATCATTGGATTGATCACGGAGGATTGTTGGTGGCCTCGGAACACAGCCCGAACACCGCTGGTTTTAGTCTGCGTCTGAGCAAGCAAGTACTGGGTGACGTGTTGGCCGTAGACGAAAGCTCGGCCGGGATCGACGGTGAATCCCGGTTCCTCTGCCACGATGGAGAAATCGTTCCACATGAAACCCAGCACGGCGGGAGTCAGGGGATCTTCCGGCGTGAAATCGCGACCGTATCGGGCGTAGGATTGTCGAGAGGCTTCGTCGCTCGGGGGGAACAACTCCGGATGGGTCGCAAAAAACTGCAGCTGGTTCAACGCACCGATGAATTGGAAGCGGTTCGTTCCGGAAGCGTCGATGAGGGGGCGCGGGTCGAAGCCCGGTTCCATTCCGCCGTGATGAACCTGGATGAAATTGCCCGCGGTGCCGAGGTAGATCACCACCGGTAGAAAATCGTAGGCTCGCAGCACCATTTTAGGATCGAATTCAGCGTCGTACTTCACGCGTCCTTCGCTTAGGAAGCCGTAGCGCGATGCGATGGAAACCTCTTCGTGATTGCCGCGCGCCAGGAATACCCGGTCGGGATTGGCCAGTTTCAAGCGCAACAACGTGTACAGCACCTCGACGCCGTAGCGACCGCGATCCGAATAATCACCGCAAAACACCAGATAAAACTGCGGACGGATTATCGCGAAGTCCTGCAGATATTTGTGCTCGGTTAGCCACGACATATCCGCCAGCAAGGATCGGATATCGCCGTGTAAATCGGCGTGAATGTAAATCTCAGCGCCCGCCGGCATTTCGACTTTTTGCGCAAACGGCTGGAAAGTTAGCGTCGGGGCGGCGGCGAGTCGGTGAGTGTCGTTGATAAAGCTTTGGATCAGCGGGGTAGTGGGTGCACGGGGATTGAGAAAATAGGCCGTGTCCGTATTGAAAAACCCGGCGCCACTGGGGAGGCTATTGCCCACCCACAACTGGGTGTTTCCCATCGGTCCCGTCTTGCATTGGTTGATGAACGCCGTGACGACGTCGCCTAGTTCACGGAAGCGAGGGAGCGGCAGCAGTTCTTTTGGGACGAGAGAGCTGCGAAGGGCACGGTTTGAGGGCAACCGCGCGCACGCCGCCTGCCAATCCGCTAAGGAACGCAACGCCAAGGTCGCGTTGGTGATTGCCGGGGTGGTTTCCGAGGGAAGCAGCGCAGCCGTCGCCGGCGTAGCTGCTTCCGCCACCAACATTTGGCACAGCAGCCATGTAATCAGCCCGGTTCGCCAGCGAGACATGACGGATATCCTCGATGACGCGGAACCTCGGCGTCAATTTTTTAGAATCATTTCAACCGACGCTCCGGCGAGTGCCTGCAGAATAACAATTTAAAAACAGCCCGAACAAATAGGTCCCACATCCACATCGGGTGGGTCGTTCAAAATAATACAATACTATTGACTGACCCTTATTTTTCTGGACGCTGTGCTGTTGTCGGTTCATCCTTGGGCTATGCAGCCAGCTGATTGTCAGGTGATTGGTACGGAACTCGCGATTCGATGGAGTGGCGGTGCGGAGAGTTTTATTACGCTCGAGACTCTCCGGCGGTTTTGCCCCTGCGCAGCCTGCATGGGAGAACAAGACATTTTTGGGAAGACGTACCTTCCCCCCGCGCGCCCCTATGGTCCAGACGCCTTCCGCCTGCAAGGATTGGAACCGGTCGGCGGCTATGCCATACAGCCTCGCTGGGCCGATGGGCACCGGTCGGGCTTGTATTCTTGGGAGTATCTGAAACGGGTCGCTGAGGCGTCAACATGAGAGCGGTTGAGCGTCGCTGGAACGCCACGCAAGATGCAACGCAATGGGAGGACAAGTCGGAGGAGTGCGAGCTCCCCGAATCCAAGCTCCGATTCAGAGACGCAGGATTTTTTCGACGAGGCTGCTCGTGGATTTCCCCGTGAGGAACGGGATGAATACGATTTGCCCGCCGGCAGATTCCACCGTGTGGCGTTCGTCCTTGTCGATCGTTTCCAGAGAATAATCGCCCCCCTTCACCCACACGTCGGGGCGCACTCGTTCAAGAAAATGACCCGCACGTTTCTCCGGGAAGATTGTGACGGCATCCACGGCTGCGAGAGCAGCGAGTAGGCGAGCTCGGTCTGCTTCCGAATTGATCGGGCGCGAGGGTCCCTTCAGGGCGGCAACGCTGGCGTCGCCATTCACGCCGATGAGTAGCAGGTCGCCCTGCGATCGGGCGGCTTCGAGGTAGGCAATGTGGCCGGTGTGAAGCAGATCAAAGCAACCGTTGGTTACAACTAACCGGCGACCGGCTCGACGCTGATCCTCCCGCCAGGCGGGGATTTCGGCCAAGGACAACACCTTTGGGCTTGTAGTCACCCGGCGAGTGTCACGGAACTGGGCGGACCCCGGCAAATAAGAAATCGTCCCCGCGGATCCAACGCCCGCCTAATTTGTCTGAGAGGTCGCAGGGCGATTCGGATCGCCATCGCCCCGGCGGTATTGGAAGGGAACGCTTTCCACAATGCTCTGAGCGAGGCTTGCAAAAGTGACGCCCTGTTTTTCCATTCGCGCGAGAATTTTTTTCACGGCGGGCTGATCGTAGTACTCGAGTCCGCGCCCGAGGGAATAGGTGAGAAGTTTTTCGGTGACGCAATGGAGAAAATCGGCCCGGCGCGACCCGGCCAGAATTCGCTTCAAGCCTTCGGGGCCTGCAAATTTCTCTCCACTGACCAGTACCCCGGCAGGGTCGATGGGGTCCTTCCCATCGAGATCGCGCCACCGTCCGATAGCGTCAAAATTTTCGAATGCGAACCCAATGGGATCCATCCGCGCATGACAGCTGGCGCAGAGGACATTATCCCGGTGCTGCTCCATTTTTTGGCGAAGAGTTCCGGTCAGTTCTTCTCCGGCCTTGAGTTCTGGGACGTTTGGAGGGGGAGGTAGCGGTGGGGTACCGAGCAAATTGTCGAGGACGTACTTGCCTCTCTTCACCGGCGATGTTCGCGTGGGGTTCGAGGTTAATGTCAGCAGGCTGCCATGGGTCAGGAGTCCTCCACGCGGCGTGTTCTTCAAGGACACTCGCACGAAATCATTGCCGGTCACCCCCTTGATGCCGTAGTGCTCAGCGAGCGACTGGTTTACAAAGGTGTAGTCGGCGTCGATCAATTCTGTGACCGGCCGGTTTGCCTGCACGACATGGCGGAGGAACCTCTCCGTCTCCTCCCGCATGGCATCGCGGAGCCTGTTATCGTATGAGGGAAACTTTTTCCGATCCGGTGCGGCGATGTCGAGCAGACGCAGGTTCAGCCATTGCGAAGCAAAATTGTCGACCAGAGCGGAGGATTTCGGATGGGAAAGCATTCGGGACACTTGAGATGCCAGGTTGCTTCGAAGCCGGCCCTGTTTCGCCAGATTCGTGAGCTCGGAGTCCGGCATCGTGCTCCACAGAAAATAACTCAGCCGCGACGCAAGCGCATACTCGCCAACCCGATGAACCGAGAGAGGGTTGTCCGGCTCGGGTTGCAACTCGCCCCTAAATAGAAAGTGTGGAGAGACCAAGACCGCATTGCAGGCCAGCTTGATCCCCGATTCGAAATTTTCCTGGTTCTCCCGCGCCTGTTTGTACAAACCCAACAGACGGTCCACCTCCCCGCGGGTAGCGGGACGACGGAAGGCCCGGCTGGTGAAACGTTCCAGGATTTCCTTCGCCACCGCCGTTTCGTTTCCGTTCGCGGGTTTCCGGAAGAAAATGTCGCGATGCGACGCCGGTAGCAGCGGCCACTCGGTGTTGGGAGGACCCGCCCAGGAGATTTTCGAAACCACCAACTTTCGCTCCACTTTCTTACCCTTTACCTGGGGGATCGGCTCGGTCGCCTTGATCATGGCAATCTTCACCCGCTGCTCCCCGCGACTCCGTGTGAGCGGGTATTCGAACGTCTTTTGATTTTCACGGCTTGCTTTGACTTCAAAAATCTTGCTGGGCTCGTCGTTTACGCCGACAGCCATCCGCACGGCTTCTTTCGTTCCGGGGGAGGCCCCGGCTGTTATTCGAAGCACGTGGTCTCCGGATTGCCTGTTCGTGGTTGTGAGGGTGAACTCCCCCTCATAGTCCAGCTTTCGACCATCCGGACGTCGCTCTCCTCCTTCAAATTCATCGGTGCCAAAACTTCGAACCTCGGGTGGGAGCGGACCTGTTACGATAGCCGCATCCATCACTTTTTGGGCGGCCCGCAGGTACTTCTCAAGCAGGAGGGGGGGGAGCGACAGAACATCGCCGATGTTGTCGAAGCCGTACCCGACGTCGTCCTGGGGGAAATCTTCCGCGGGCTTAAAATCCACACCGACTAAATCGCGGATGGTGTTGTTGTATTCGGTGCGATTGAGTCGACGCACCGTGACTCGCCCTGGGTCGGGATGATTTGGATCCATGGGGAACAGCGTTTTCTCGATCCAATCGACCAATAGTTCCCGTTGTGCTGGACTTGGCTGGGGTTTCTTCTGTGGCGGCATTTCTCCGTTCCGAAGATTCAGCAGGACATGCTCCCACGTTTTGCGATTCGCGAGAACGGCCGCCGCGTTTGTGTACGCGTCGAGCGTCAGGTCCCCCTTTTTCATGCCGTCACCATGGCAGTCCCAGCAATACTGATTCAGAACAGGCAACACCTGCTTTTCAAACGCCAGTGCCGCCGCTTTTAGATCCATCCCGACCCTCCGTGACGGATGGGTACGGACCCACGCCAGACGGGCACTTACGAGTGTTCCTGTCAGGAGAAGAGACAAAATGACGAGCTGTTTTCTCATCCGCATTTTACGTCCACGCAGTATCCGTCATCTTAAGCGAAAATCAACGGGCACGGAAGGAGAGGATCATGATTTTTCGGCGTAACGGACGAGACTTCCAGCCCACCGAGTTCGACAGCGCTTGGAAATTGGGAGAACCGTCGGTTGAATCATTTTGGCTTACCGACCGAAACTGCCAGTCGTGGCCACAGCGGTCGCAGATCCTCATCGCGTAAGGCCATCGTTCGCAGGTCTTCAGGTCGGCCACGCTTGACCGCGGTTTCAAACCACAACCAGGCTTCATCGAGTTTCCCCAGTTGTGCGGAGTAACATGCCAAATTGTACGGAATGATCGGTTCCTTCGGAAACAGGGCGTCTGCGGGAATGAGACACTCGAACGCGAGTGCCAATCCGCCGGCCGTACGTCGCCGTGCCGCGTAGGCGCGCTGGATCCACCCCCCTGGGAATTGGCCCCACAGATCGATACTCTGCTGGGCGACGGAAAACGCGGCATCCCATTGGCGGCCGGCGGCGAACACCTGCCACTGAAGGTCTAGGTACCTGGGATGCCTGCGGCCATCCGGGCTCAATTGGTTGAGTTCCGTCTGCGCGTCACCGGGAGCGCCCAGAAGCAGCCAGCCTTCCGCGGCGTTCGCCAAATGGGAATTCGGTGTGGACAATTTGATCATGCAGACACCCTCTCCATGAACCGTCCTGTAGTAGTCGCGGACGGCAGTCCGCGCAACTCTCGTCCCTGTAAGGGTTCATGGTCCCAATTCATGTCCATTCGTTGGAAAACTTTGATACCCAAGAGCCAGCCGATGCTTTACCTGAAAATCAAACCCACGAGAGGGGACACGTTTCTGCAGGGGGCATCGGATCCGCTTGGAATTCGCTCCAATCCATTTCACGATCTAACGTCCGCCGGAGATATACCGATGTCAAAACCTCTTCCACCGTCACCGGCGATCCTCTGGTTCCTCGAGCGCCATCCAGGTTCCATCGTTTTCGGGCAAGTACGAATCGAACGGCTGGAAAACGGATTTTGCCTGCGTTCGACGGCGGACAAGGATCAGTCGGTCGGATCGCTTCGGGAGTATTCCGTGACCGGGATGCGGGAATTGGCCCAATTCAATGCGGCGGGCGATTTCCGGCCCTTGAAAAGCGCTCCGGATCTTCGGGTGGGCTGGGTGTGTTTTGTCGAAGACGCGAGGCAACTAGAAGAGACATTAGACCGGCTGTATCCGGGGGGAGTGGTGGATGCCTGGGCCGCCCGGGTCAAACCGCCACCCGTCACTCACTACCGGGAATTCGTGGGTCGCCAGACGGGCATGTACCGAGTAGCTCAACAATTGAGCGACGCGGGTGTCGCGGAGGTGATTCGAGCGACGTGCGATTCACGCCATTGTTTGAAGCGCCGATTTTGGAAGGTGGAGGGCCTGGCGGGGGATCCCTCGGACGCGACGAGCGACATTGCCTGCCTTGAACCTTGCGCCGTGCTGCTTGAGTGTGCCCGGCGCGCTGCGCGATTGGCTCAGGAAGAGTGCATTTCAATGGGACTGGTCGAAGGGGATCGGGCTGTCCTGATGGCTGCATTGGAACAAACCTTGTCGCATCCGGCACCGGGTGTGCGTGCGGGCGATTTGGGGCATCCGCTCAACCCGCGGCGGATTTGCTTGGTGCTGGAAAAGTTGCGCCGAACACCGGGCCTCCCACCGAGTACGGCGTCCTGATCTGCCAGCATGGCATCGATGGCCTGATCGGGTGCGGAGAACCGACTGATAAACGGCGACCCCCGGAATGGAATTCAGAGATCGTCGTTACTGGAAATCCGGACATGGGGCAGTACACGGAAGGCGGCTTGGAGCCCATCGCTGTCTTCGGCAGATCCGATGGCGACCCTTCTTGAGTCCACCGCAATTCACGCCAGAAGCTTTCTCACAACTTCCCCGGAGACGTCTGTGAGACGGAAATCTCGGCCTTGGAAGCGGTAGGTTAATTTCTCATGGTGGATCCCCAGGCAATGCAGGATGGTGGCTTGGAAATCATTAACGGTTACTGGATCTTCCACCGCGTTATAGCCGAGTTCGTCGGTCGCGCCGAGGGTCATGCCCGGCTTGATGCCCCCGCCCGCCATCCAGGTCGTGAAGGATTTCATATGATGGTCCCGACCGTAGTTGCCATTCGCCATCTCTCCCTGGTTCATCGGGGTGCGCCCGAATTCGCCGCCCCAAATGACGAGCGTGTCATCGAGTAGACCCCGCTGCTTCAAGTCGCGAATGAGAGCCGCGGACGGACGGTCGACATTTTGGCATGTCTTGGCGATTTCTGCGGGTAGGTTCCCGTGGTGATCCCAGCCGCGATGATAGAGTTGAACAAAGCGCACGCCGCGCTCTACGAGACGTCGGGCGAGCAGACAGTTGTTGGCGAACGAGGATTTGCCCGGCTCCGCGCCGTAGGTATCGAGGATATCCTTGGGTTCCTTTTTTAGATCCATCAACTCCGGCACACTGGACTGCATCCGGTAGGCCATCTCGTAGGATTGAATGCGCGTGTTAATCTCGGGATCGCCCACAGCATCGAGCTTCAATTGATTCAGATCGCGCACGCCGTCGAGGAGGCGGCGGCGGACCTTGTCGTCGATGCCTTTCGGGTTCGACGCAAAAAGGATCGGCTCGCCCTGAGAACGAAACTCAACGCCTTGATGGTTGCTGGGTAGAAACCCGCTACCCCAATAGCGCGAGAGCAATGGCTGGTCCTGACCGAAACCGGAGGTGAGCACGACAAATGCCGGCAACTGCTCGTTCTCGCTGCCCAAGCCGTAGGAAAGCCACGAGCCGATCGCGGGCCTCCCGGCCTGGCTGGTGCCCGTTTGCATCATGGTGACGCCTGGATCGTGATTGATGGCCTCGGTGTGGAGAGATCGAATAAGCGCGATCTCGTCCGCCACGCCCGCGATGTGCGGAAGCAGTTCTGAGATCTCCGCGCCGGATTTTCCGTGCCGCGCGAACTTAAACTTCGTGCCGACGCAGGTGAGCTTCAGCCCGGCGAGCTGGGCGATGCGCTGGCCCTTGGTATAGCTCTCGGGCATCGGCTTGCCGTTTAGTTCGATCAGTTTCGGTTTGTAGTCATACAAATCCAACTGCGACGGCGCGCCGGACTGAAAGAGGTAAATCACCCGCTTCGCCCGGGCGGCGAACTGCAACGGATGGAGCTTGGCGCCTGACGGAGACGGAGCCGCCGCTGTCTTGGCTTTCTTGGCGGCCGCAAACAGGTTTTGGTTCAGCAATGATGCCAGGGCAAGCGTGCCGAGTCCTCGGGCGGAACGGTCGAAGAAGTGGCGGCGCGTCATGGCCTGGAGGTGGGCTTGGCGGAGATCGTTGTGGTACATGGATGTATGGAATTTGGAGTCAACAGGGGTGGGTGATCACGGATCACAGGTCCGCCCGCTCACTCTTTAGTAATCGTTTCATCGAGGTTCAGCAGCACATTGGCCACGGTGGTCCAGGCAACCAGGTTCAATTCATTCAGTTTCTCGGCGCGTTTGGCTTCACCGGTCGATAGGAGATCTACGGCGGCTTTCAAATCGTTCTGATACACAAGGACCATGTCCGCATGGATGCCCGCAAGGATTTTTCTCTCCTTCGGCGAGGGCGGACGGGCTAATACGGTTTTATAGGCGAAGTTAATCTGTTGATTCAAATCCGATCCGCCATCGCGCAGAACACGCTCGGCCAGGACACGCGCCGCCTCGACGAACCCTTTCTCGTTGAGCGTGACGAACGCCTGCAGCGGCGTGCAGGTCATGCCCCGTTGCTCGGTGCAAATTGCGCGATCGGGTGCGTCGAAAGTCATTAGAGTAGGATTGAGTACGGTTCGCTTCCATAGCGTGTAGAGACTGCGCCGGTGGAGATCAGCACCTTTGCTCTCCTCGTATTTGTTGCCACCAAACATCTTCTCCTCCCACAATCCTGCCGGTTGATAGGGCTTCACGCTCGGCCCGCCGGGCGGGCGTTTGCGATCGAGCAATCCGGCGTAATCCAGTGCGCAATCGCGGATGACCTCGGCGCTCAGGCGCAGACGGGGCCCGCGCGCCAGGAGGCGATTGTTTGGATCGCGCGCGAGGAGTTCTGGGGTCACTTTCGTTGATTGGCGGTAGGTGGCGGACATCACTATTTTCTTCTGTGTCGCCTTGATGTCCCATCCACCATCGATGAACTCGCGGGACAGCCAGTCGAGAAGATCTGGATGTGACGGGAGTTCGCCCTGAGTGCCGAAGTCATTGCCGGTTTTCACTAAGCCGGTCCCAAAATATTGGGCCCAGTAGCGGTTCACCGTTACACGACTGAGCTGCGGATGCCTGGGGTCCACGAGCCACTTTGCCAGTGTCAGCCGGTTGGTTTTCTCAGACGCTGGGAGTGGCGGCAGGATGTGAGGTACACCGGCCACGACCTTGTCGCCCTTGGCTCGGTAATCGCCGCGGATTCGAATTTGGGTCACTCGAGGCTGAGCCATGTCTTCCATCACCCGGAGCGTCGGGATCTTTCCATCAAGATCCTTTGCCGCCGTACGCGCGTCCGCCAGTTTTGTGTTCGACGTCTTAAGCTCCGGCGAAAAAGTATTTCGATAATATACCTGCAATTCCGTCTTCTGCGCTTCGGCGACGCGACCTGGAACGACGAAGAGGGTTGACTGGACGGGTTGCGGCAGGCTGGCGAAATCATCGAGACCGCGGACGGAACTCGTCGCAAGACGGAAGCGACCCAGGACCTGCATGGGCGTGCTGGATTCAAATTTGAGCTTCACGTTCAAGCGAGTACCGCCCGCGAACGTGATTGGGCTCTTGGTGAGGAAGATGGCTTGGCGGTTTACTCGGAGTTCCACGTTATGCCCATCGACCGCCCAGCCGGTATCCGCATTGCTGTCCAACGCGGCCTTGACATTAGAATCCTTCTGACTGTAGTCCGCCAGCGCGTTGTCGAACTCGAAGGGATACTTTGTCACCGGCTGTTTTGCAGGCGCGAACAGAAATCCATAGAGACCACCGCCGTGATGCACCTTGATGAGCAGACTGTTTTCGCCAGGCTTTAGCAGTACCATCCCCTCATCCGGGGCGGGCGCAACACGGCGGAAAATTTTTCCGCCTTGGACTTTTGCCCCATTGATCGACAGTTGAATACCGCCATCACTCCCGAAGGTTAGGTTGATGAAACGAGCTGTCTTCACGGTGATCTTCCGGTGGAAGTAGGTGACCTGATTTTCTCCGGAAAGCGCCTGGGTCGATCCGTCCTTCCAATCCGGCATTTCCTTCCAGCGGAGTCTTTCCTCGTCGTAGGTCTTTTTGAAATCCAGCTCCGTCTCATTGATGAACGCTTTCTCGAAAACTTCCTTCACCGAGCCCGCCTTGAATGGTCCGAGAGCGGACCAGGCCCCCCATACAATCTCGCTCATCGGCAGTTCCTTGGCCGAGTCCGCACTTTCCGCTTCGACCTCAAACCCGGTCAGGATGAAGTTGCCATTCGTCCCGCGACTGGCTCCTTTGAGCGGGAGGCTGTCGTCGGTCAACGCTTCCAGCCGAAGTGCGGTCAATTCAGGGTCGTTGGTTTCGAGCGAAATGGTATAAGTTTCCTTCGCCGCATTCGTGCCATGGGCGAGAACGGAATGGTCGTCGAGTATTTTCAACTCTGCGCCGCTTGAGGTGGAAATGAGCGTCGGCTTCAGGGTGTGCCAGCCGGAATGAATACGCTGCCGCTGCTTCTCCTCCCACGCGGTCTGTTCTCGGCTCAGGCCATCGTCTGGTTTGTCAAGCAACACACGGCGCTGCTCTTCCAGAGTGGCGATCTCGTTGGTTAGTGTGGTCAGCGACGCCGCCTGCTCGGGCGTCGGCACCTTCACGAACGGCGGCGCCGGATCGCTCTCGAGTCCCTTTTCCGGGATACGATTGAAGAAGTCGTAGAGCTGGTAGTATTCGCGCTGAGTGAATGGGTCGTATTTGTGGTCGTGGCACTCCGTGCAGGCTGTGCTCGATCCGAGGTAAACGGTGCCAAAGGTATTTACGCGGTCGGTCACGTACTTGTTCATGTATTCGTCCGGGTCCGCGCCCCCTTCCGTGCTGCTCATTCCGTTCCGGTTGAAGGCGGTGGCAATTCGCTGATCGAGCGTGGGATGAGGCAGGAGATCACCGGCAAGCTGTTCAATGGTGAATTGATCGAACGGTTTGTTGTCGTTGAACGAGCGGATGACGTAGTCCCGATATTGCCACATGGAACGTGCGGCGTCGGCGTGGTAGCCGTCCGAGTCCGCATAGCGCGCCAGGTCAAGCCATTGTTGGGCGGACTTTTCTCCAAACGCCTGCGAGGCAAGCAATCGATCGACTATCTTCTCATAGGCGCCTGGAGTTTTGTCGGAGAGAAATGCGTCCACTTCGTCTAGGGTCGGAGGGAGCCCCGTGAGGTCCAGTGTTGCCCGGCGGATGAGGGTATGCTTCTCAGCCTCTGGGGATGGCTTCAACCCCTCCGCCTCCAATCGTGCCAGAATGAAGGCGTCGATCTCATTGCGAGGCCATGCCTTGTTCTTTACGGGGGGTAGCGGAGGGCGTTCCGGTGCGAGATAGGCCCAGTGCTGCTTGAATTCGGCGCCCTGCGCAATCCAGTCGCGAAGGAGCTCGATTTGTTCCTGGGTTAGCCGCTTGCCGGTCTTCTTGGGTGGCATGCGCTCGTCGTCCTCCGGAGTGGCTATGACTTTCAACACGAGGCTTTTTTCCAGATCGCCCGGAACGACCGCGCGCCCGCCAGACTCGAGTTGAGCGGTCGCATCTTTCCGCAAGTCGAGGCGCAGCCCGGCTTTGCGCTTGTTTTTGTCCGGTCCATGGCAGGCAAAACAATTCTCGGAAAGGATGGGACGGACATCACGATTGAAGTCGATCGCCTTCTGTCGGTTGGCACGAATCGGCTTGGCCCATGCCGAATTCAGCCCAAGCGAGACGAGAATCAAGAAAACACACAGGCGACGCCTTCCAGAAAATACAGTTCGATTCAGGCTCATGTTCTTGTTTGATACCCCGAAAGGCCTTCGGGAGTCTAGGCCTCAAAAAAGCTATCGCACCGGGCGCGCAGATTATCTCAAAGTCGGCGTCGTGGCCTACCGCTTCAAACGTCGCGAGCCAGTCCCCGATGCCTTCGTGCGCATCGTGGACGAACAATTCCTCGGTCTCATCGCCAACCTGCGCAAGGAGACCGGTGCTGGCATTCATGAAGCCCGCAAGCATTGCAAGAGGCTCCGGGCCCTCCTGAAACTCATGGCCAGCCTGCCCAAGGCCGCCGTCGCGAAGGCCGACGCTGCTCTGGAAAAGGTCGCGTGGGCGCTCGCTCCGGTTCGCAATGCCGAGGTGCGGCTCCACACGCTGGACAGCATGCTGAACCGCGCCGACGTCCCGGTTCGGGCAGAATTGACCCTTGTGCGCTCGCAGCTCGCGCGGGAGGCCACCTCCGCGCGTCGGCTCGCGCTGAAATCGGCCGACCTGCGCGACATCGTCGCGATGGCCATCGCAGCTCAGGCTCGGGTCCGCGCCCTGCCAATTGTTCATAAAGGCTGGCGGGCGCTCGCGCCGGGATTGCACGACACCTACCAGCGTGGACGGAAGGTGTTTGCAGTGGCTCTCGACGACGCATCGCCAGAGGTTCGCCACCGCTGGCGTCGGCACGTAAAAAGCATGGGATATCACCTCCGCATGTTTCAAAGCACCGATCCGAGGAAGCTCGGCATGCTCGCCCGCGAATTCGAGGCACTCGGCGACGAGCACGATCTAATCTTGCTAGGGGAGCATCTCGAAGCCCGCGGGAAGCGCCACCGCACGCTTGCTTCCTCCGAGGGTCTCACAGAGCTCATCTGCCGCCGTTGGAACGATCTGCGGCGTTCCGCAGACACGTTCGGCCGTGCTTTGTACAAGGCGAAGCCTCGGGAGTTTGAAGCGCAGATGGAACATGCTTGGCGGCGTTGGCACGCGTGACAGGTGTTGCCGGTTGTTCACCGCCACGATGACGTGCGCTCGCGAACATGCTGGCCGACAATCGGGTAGTCCCGAGGCTCAGGAGGATTGGATGTGACGGGCCGTTGGGGCGGTGCGTGTTGGAGCGAAGATTGGTATTCGAGTTTCCGCATTATCCTTAAGATGTTGACCCGAAGCAACCCGCACCCGACGCTGCTTTGTCTGCGGGCGCCTTAAGCCGGGTCCTACATTCGTCTTGCGGGC
The DNA here is from genome assembly GCA_009695205.1 of Pedosphaera sp. GTDB lineage: Bacteria > Verrucomicrobiota > Verrucomicrobiia > Limisphaerales > UBA9464 > SIBK01. The sequence continues at coordinate 61,670 of SIBK01000014.1, forward strand.
TAATTCTGGAAGTTTACTGTGCCCGAAACTTTGTCTCCGAGATCGCAATCATCTGTTCCTCCCATGGGCCATATTTACAACAACATCGTGGAAACCGTCGGCCGCACTCCGCTCGTCCGTTTGAATCGCGTGACGGCAGGGCTACACGCTTCGGTTCTCTTGAAGTGTGAATTCTTCAATCCGCTGGGATCGGTCAAGGACCGCATCGGCATGGCGATGATCGACGATGCGGAGCGGCGGGGCATTTTGAAGCCGGATACCACGATCATTGAACCGACCAGCGGCAATACGGGGATCGCCCTTGCGTTTGTCGCTGCGGCGAAGGGGTACAAGCTCATATTGACCATGCCGGAGACGATGTCTGTGGAGCGCCGGACACTGCTCGCCTTGCTTGGAGCGAAGCTGGTTTTGACGCCAGGGACCGAGGGCATGAAGGGGGCAATTGCCCGGGCTGAACAGTTGGCGCGCGAAACGCCCGATTCCTGGATTCCGCAGCAGTTCGAGAATCCGGCGAATCCGGAAATTCACCGGAAGACCACTGCCGAGGAGATCTGGAGTGATACCGACGGCGCGGTGGATATTCTAGTGTCGGCGGTGGGCACCGGGGGTACGATTACGGGCTGCTGCGAAGTGATCAAGGCCCGCAAGCCATCCTTCCGGGCAATTGCGGTGGAGCCGAAGGATTCCCCTGTGATCACCCAGACGCTGAACGGGGAGCCGGTGAAGCCGGGCCCGCACAAAATCCAGGGCACCGGCGCGGGATTTGTTCCCAAGAATCTCCATTTGAAGGACGCGAACGGCGGACCGCAGATCACCGAGACGGTTCTGGTGACAAACGACGATTCCTTTGCCATGGCCCGACGCCTCGCAAAGGAAGAGGGGCTTTTGGTAGGGATCTCGACGGGTGCAAACGTATGGGCGGCCATTGAGGTCGCCAAACGTCCGGAAAATCGAGGCAAAACAATCGTGACCATCGCCTGCTCGACCGGTGAACGGTATCTCTCGACGGCCCTGGCTGCTGAGGCGAGAGCGGAAGTCGGAGGCTGAGCACTGTTACGCCTGAAAAGTTGAGGGCGTGATTTCCCGCAATTCCTTTGAAACGAGTTCCGGGAATCGGCACTCGGCGCAGACAGCATTCGATCGATCACAAAAATCCCGGACTATCTGAAGCAAACCCTGCTGCTCCGCTGCCGTACGGGGTCGAGTTTTCGAGTGAGATCCGAGGAGTCGTTCGCGGGCGAGTTTGAGTACGGCGTTGTCTTCGCTGGCGGGCCATTCGGTGTGCAGGGCAACAATGTGATTCTGAATGCCGGGTTCCGCGCCGTGTTGAGAGCGAGCCCACAACCAGGGAAGCACGACATTGACGGCCAGATCCGTGGCACGAGGCTGACCGAGAAGCGGCTGCGGCTGTCGGAAACAAGGAGACAAGCAGGTCCAATGCCGGGACCAGAACGGGTCATCGGGTGGGCGAAGTTGCTCCAGAAATCTTCTGGCGGCGCTGCGGCCGGGTGTTGCGGATAGCAGCGATTTTTCCAGGCGTGTGGCGAGAGTACCCGATGCGATCCAATGAGCCGCCAGAGCAAGGCGTCGGTGCGGATAATTCAACGGGCGCACACCGGACCAGCGCCAGGCAATTGCGGGCAAAACCTCCTGAACAAATTTGTCGTGCTCCCGCCACCAACAATCCCAAAGCGTCCGGACCCATTTCCCAGACGGGCCACAGGGCAGATTGTGGGGCAGCAGGCCGGCTATTCCCAAGAGCCGCGCCTGCCAGACAAGAATTTCTTCCGAACGATTGCCTCGATCGGCAGTTTCGTTCAGAGGTTGTTTCGGGGTCGCTGCGAGTGTTGGGAGGAGCACTTCCGCCAGCCTCCGGAAGGGCCATGAATTGTGCTTGTAACCAAGTGCGGCAAACAATCCCTCCCACAGCGCTTGTTCCCAGCCGCATTGCCGGGCGCGCCCCTCAAAGCAGGCGGCCTTCTGTTCGAAGCGAATGCGTGCGGCCTGCTGCCACAATTCTGAGAGGATCGGGCCCGGAAGTTGTTCCAACGGTGAGCAGCATTTCCCGGCCGTCAGGTCCGGGAACTCGGATCCTGCATTGGAGTCCAGCCACGGGACCAGGTCGGAAAGCGGTGCGTCCAAATAGGAGTGCAGTGGCAGAGTCGGTGGGACCCCTACCGCCCCGTCTGATTCCCATACTACGTGCAGACAGACTTGTCGGAAGGCTGGATTGCGGTCGTGCCGGTGCGTCTCCCATCCCCCCTCGTTGACGTCGACCTCAATGTCACCTCGAATGGGTTTTTCGGTATCGAACTGAACAATGCCTCCGCGGAAATCGGGTCCAGACTCCCGGTTCCAAAAGCCGGGATGTAGGACCCGGACCGCCCGTCCATCGGTGAGCCGCAACGATTCCCGGACGATACGCTGGTGCCGCCAGATCTGCTGTAGCCAACGTTCAGGTGGCGGGCGGGGGCCATCTGCCAGAGTCTGGCGAGGCCGGAGTATCGCGAGCCAACGTCGGTACAGGTCGGGTGAAAGTATCATAGAGTTGGATTTTTGGATTAAGTTGAGCTACATCGCACCGTTGTGTGCCGGGGGTAGATTCCCTGGATTTGAAGCTCTCACTAAGCATATGAACCGTTGCCGCTTTCCGATTTCTTTTTTTGTTACCGCTCTTGGGATTGACCTGTGCCTTGCCACTGGGATCTCTGCAGAGTCGTCTACCCCAGAGGCTGGATTTGACATCCGCCGGGACGCGACAGTGGAAGCGATAGAAAAGGTGCTCCCCGGTGTCGTGAACATTGCTGTCCAAGGATACAACGGCGAGGAGAGCGGTGGTTCAGGAGTGGTGGTCGATGAAGATGGTTACGTGCTGACCAATGCGCATGTGATCCGCGACGCCCGCCAAATTTGGGTGAAGTTTAATGACGACTCCGCTCCGTATCCAGCCGAGAAACTGGAACTGACCCGGGCAAAGGATGTTGCACTCCTGCGGTTGCGAGCCCCGGTCGGCAGGCGCTTTCGAGCGGTGAAGTTTGCCAAGGACGATGATTTGTTACTGGGCGAAACCGTCATCGCTCTCGGGAACCCGTTCGGCCTTGGCGGCTCTGTGAGCCGTGGAATTATCAGTTCCAAAAGCCGCCGGCGACCTGAAGAAGTGCCGCCGGGAGAATTCCTCGAAATCGCCGACTGGCTTCAAACGGACGCATCCATCAATCCTGGCAATTCCGGTGGACCGCTCATCAATCTGCGTGGAGAAATGGTCGGTCTAAGTGTCGCCGTTCTTCGTCCGGATATCGGAGCTCAGGGAATTGGATTTGCCATTCCCATCAAGATTGTTTCGAGCGCTCTTGCCGAAATTCTCACAGGAGAATCTCTTCAGGGGAATTGGTTTGGAGCTCGGTTGAGAGCCGCCACTCGGCCGTTAACCGTACAGGTAGTTCAGCCAGGGAGCCCTGCGGAAAAGGCCGGACTCCGAGTCGAAGATGTTATTGTCCAGGCCAATGGGGTGCGGCCGGAAACGGTCATCGATTTCAATCGCATTTTGCAGGCGAGCGGAGATCGTGAAGACGTTCGAATCGTGGTGTCCCAAAATGGGAAGGAGCGGAAATTGACGCTGCGGATGTTGAAGGAAGTTGATTTTTTCAATACGGAACTCGTCCGCCGCCGGCTTGGCATGACCGTCAAACCCAATGGCAACGGGACATTTATTATCGGCGACATTGAACGGGGCGGGCCCGCCGGACGCGAGGAACTCGAATCGGGACTGACCCTGGCGACGGTCGACGACATCCAAGTCAGTACCGTGGTGGAGTTCGCCCGGATTGTGCATCGCAAGGCCAAGGGCGAGACGATCAAGCTGGGAATCCTAGCCCGCGAAGGACGCGGATTCTTCAGCCGGTACGTCGTTGCTCCTGTGTTGGTCAAGACCCGTTGAGCACCAAACTTACTCCAATATAAGCCGTCCCCAATCTTCGGGACGTCCCTGAATTCCAGGACGAGACGTCCAACCGAGACGTGCCTTATTGATGTTCTCACCGACCGCTGCGGTGCGCTTATCACCGTCGTAGATCAACAGATTAAAGCCGAGCCGTTTGGATTCGGAGGGGTGTACACCCAGTTCGGTGAAAGGAATTGAGGCCCGAATTCCGTACCCATCCGATGTCCGCCAGGAGATCGCCCGCGTTCCGGGAGCCGTCGTCCGGATCGGTCCGGGTTCGGCGTCGGCATCCCGGGTCGCCCCTAACTGTCCGGTGGTGTCGAACGGGATGATTCCCAGCTTGTAACACCCAAATGTGTGCTCCGCTCCGTTCTGTGGATCAAAACACAACTCCACGGAATCCGTCCGCCAATGTCCCTTGATGTCATTCGGAGCGATGTTGCTCACCACGACATCGTCCGTGACCAGGACCTCCACAAATAGAGAGGTGTTATCATGGCCCAATCGAAATGTCGCGGAGCAATCTTGCGAGGAGACCACCTCTCCTTGCCAAACGTTGGTGGAGGGAACAATTTCGATGGGAAGCGTTGTCCAGGATCTGTCGGAGGGGTCGCTGTTCAATTGGAGGCTCTCTCGAATCCGCGGGGCCCGCATGCGCGGCGTTACGTAAAGCTTCAGGGATGGAGACATCTCGAGGCTCGTACCGCTCGCACGAACGCGGATTTCACCGGTCTGATTTGCAGCCGTCAGCGGTGCCGTGACATCGACGGTGAGGATGTTCGTGCGATTCGCGGAGAATCGCACCGACATGCGTGCCGGCTCGATTTTCCATCCCATCGGTCCGGAGAATTCCAGAGTCGAATTGAACCCGTTGGTCGTCGAATTGAGCATTTCCAGGCGGATATCGGAAGGCCGTCCTGCCAGTATTGGGATGTCGCAGTTCAAGGGTTCGACTTCCGATGCCAGGTGGTTGCTCTGAAGGAATTCGCGATACCGTTCGAAGGCGGGCCGACTCAGGAATCGCACCGAAACAGCTGATTTATTCTCGCGATTCAGGGGTGGCAGCAGGCTTTGTCTTTCTCCAACCAGGGGCAAACCAAGGAATAGATCCGTTTCTACCGGTGACCATGGGACCACCGTCTGGACGAGGCGAAATACTTGATTGGTCATGTGGCGGAGCCACGGTGCGGAGGCCATTTCTCCAAAGCCCTGGGATCGATGATTTGCCAGCGCTTCTCCTGCGATGCCTCCGGGCAGGCGTCCGTCCGGCAGGGGTTGGGAGAGGTCGATTTGCGTCGTTCCAAGCCGATCGGGGAAGTACAACTTGCGCGGCTGCCAGGTGCTCAACCCTTCGTGCGTGAGTTGTTCGGGAAACCGGTTCGGGTCGGCGGAAGCTGTGAACGCCTCGACCGCAAGCCAGCCAGCCGCCTGATGATGGCCGTGCTGCCCGGGAATCGGCGCTGGATTCCACGTCACGATCACCTCGGGCCGGAGTACTCGGACGTAGCGCACCAGCCAACTCAGCGTTTCCTCGTGCCCCCATTTCTCCAGGCTGATGGCCAGGTTTTCCGTATAGCCGAAGTCCGGTCGTTCGAGGCAATAATTCTGCGAAACACCCAAAACACGGAGGCAACGATTCAGTTCAGCAGCGCGAAGAATGGCGAGGCCACGACCCGCTTGAGTTCCCGCCATGTTCCCACCTCCGTCACCTCGTGTGCAATAAACCATTGAAACGGTCTTGTGCTCGCCGAGAGCCAACCGAGCGAACGTCGCCGCTGCGCTCGTTTCATCGTCTGGATGCGCAAAAACTCCCAGCAAGTCGGTCTTGAGAATATCCGGATCGGCCCAAATTAATCCCGTGGCCAAACGTGTCAGGATCAATAGGAGCGTCAGTGCCCCAGCAAAGGGGTATCTTGGCGGAAATGTCATCAAAATTGCAGGCGCGAACTCTGGATCGATTTTCAAGAAGTTCACTCGACGCACCCAGCGCGCTGGCATCGCGAGCAAACGGCGAACGATTCTCCCTCTCCTCGAAGCAGCGCGCTCTTGGGTACTAAACAGAGGTTCATGTGCACCAAACGAGTACAGGATAGTGGCCGAACTCACCACTAAAAAGCCTTCCTGTCGCTGATTCAACAGGACGTGTCCTGTGTCCGCCCTACGGCCGAGTCTTTTCCCTTGGAATTATGGCGATCACCATACAAGCATCTTCAGAGCTCCTGGGTAAGGTGCTTATTTCGATCTATTTCAGGAGATTACCAGCGTTTTGCTTGGGCGCGGCGCCCTGGTCGGAGGCCAAGCCGAATCTGTTATGAAAGTATTCCCAAAAGAGATCATGTTCGCCGTGGCTGTGTTGTAGCTGGCCTGTGTCAGCGGCTCGGCGCAGGTCCTCACCCCTTTTTACAGCTTCGACAACAACACCAATGATCTTAATCACTTTGCGGGACTTTTCTTGTCCGGCAACACGCTCTATGGGACGGCACTCGGGTCGGTTTACACCGGGAGCCCCAGGAGCGACCGCCGTTTGTCCGGCGCCGTGTTCAAGCTGCACACCGACGGCACAGGTTTTAGAAACTTGCATAATTTTGAAACCACGGGCATCGCCAAGAGCCAGGTGAATCGGGCCATCAGCATGGTTCTATCGGGGAGCACGCTTTATGGGGCGACCTTCCAGGGAAGGCAGTCCTGACAGTGGGACCCTGTTCTCCCTGCACACCGACGGGACCGACTTTGCCACACTCCATTCGTTTACGGCTCGAAAGCCAAATCCGTCCGGAATCTACACCAACGCCGACGGAGACCTTCCCGTTGGGAACTTGGTTTTGTCGGGTAGCCTGCTTTATGGGACGACAGAAGCGGGCGGCGCCCACGGTTATGGAATGGTGTTCGCCTTGGACCTGGAGGTTGTGCCTCCGGCCATTCATATTCAGTTTACCGCCAGTCCGACGAACGGCGTACCGCCGCTCCCCGTGCATTTCCTATCTTTGGCCGTGGATGCTGACGGCAATGCCGTTCGTTCCTGGAATTGGAATTTCGGCGATGGCTCTAGCAGTCTTTCGCAAAACCCATCCCACACTTACACCAACGCCGGCACTTTTTTCCCCATTCTTACATGCATCAATAATGACGACCGCACGGTCACTGGTAATGGGCCGGCTATTGCCGCGACCTACCCAAGCTCAATACTCAACGGAGGATTTGAAACCCGAAGTTTCACCAATTGGACGTTGAGCGGCCAATCCCAATCTGTCTTGACCAGTTCCAAGTATGCCTATACGGGCACGTATGGGGCTGGGCTATACTCACCCCAGGGCGGCTTTCTTTCGCAAACGCTCTCCACGGCTCCAGGAAGGGTTTATTTAATCTCGTTTTGGCTGGATTATACTGCGGTCCTTAAAACGCCCAATGACTTTCAGGTGGCATGGAATGGGAACGTGCTGCTCGACAAAACAAACCTGACTGCCACCGGCTGGACGAACATCCAGTTGACGGTAACGGCGACGACGAGCAACTCGACGCTTCAGTTCCATTACCAGAAAGGCTCGTTCTATTTCGGTCTCGACGACGTCAGCGTGTTGCCGGTAGCGCAACTCGTCATTTCCGGCAGTCATCTATCCGGTGCGGATCTGGTCCTCAACGCCACAGGCGGCCTCTCGGGTCGAATCTACAATCTGCTCACAGGTACCAACCTGACGGAACCGCTCAACCAATGGACTTCGACGTCGACCAGCGTTGCAGACTCGGACGGGAATGTCAGCATCACCGCAACCAACGCAGTAAATGTGAACTTTTCGCAGAGGTGTTATATTCTCGAACTGCAATGAAACAAAGTCGAGGGCGATTTACAGGAGAGGTAACGGGCAAAACTTTGTGCCTTTGGCCGGGTGGCTTTTGCCGAAACCGTTACATTGCATATAATCGCGGAGCGTCAATAAAGCGATGTCCGCAAGGATCACAAAGAAACTATACGCAGCCGAGCTGAGCCTTATACACAAGTCGAGCCTAACTCTTGGCAACACTCCACGAGGGAGAGTTGGCCGATGAATTGTGTATCGTGCGTGCGCTGGTTCTCTCGCGGATCGAGCGCAGAAGGGGAGCGAGGGCCGATAAGGCCGGATTGCCTGGGA
>SIBK01000096.1 GCA_009695205.1 Pedosphaera sp.
GCGTTGCGATTAAGCCTACCCAAACAGCCGCCACCGCACATCACTTCAAGTCAGGCGACAGCCTCGGTGTAGTGCAGACCTTTTGAATCCTCCCATTGCAAATCAATGACTTCCGAATTCCATGGCCGCGAATCCGCTAAGTCGGACTAACCCGGATCGAGGGTCGTTTATCGCCGTTGAATTCGGAGGCTGTCGACGTCGAATGCGACGTCACCGCCCTCGGCACGGAGTTCGAGGACAAACTCGACCTCCCGCGTTTCCTCCAGTTCGAAATCAAAGGACATCTCTTTCCAATCGGTGGTTCCAGAGAGCTGATTCCATCGGGTTTCCCTCGAGATTCGGAGGCCCGCACCCGTTCCCAACCCGTCACGGATCGCTTTCACACCCCGAGTGCGTGCTCGGCCCAGAAAGCGGTACGGGCCCTGCGGTAAATTAAGGGATGTCCGCCACGAGGCAATGGTCTCACCATCGCCGGCACGGATGTGCAATTCCCGATGCCCCCCTTCGCCCGAGCGTTCTTCAAGCTTCGCGGTGGTGGACTCCGAGCGTGGCTTCCAATTGACGAGGGCAAATTTTCCGTCCGCCGTGAGCCGGAGAGCCGTTGAAGGGGGCGTGTTTCGACGGTGTACCGTATCGAGACGTACGAGAATCCGCTGCTCGAAATCCTGTGCGGCACGCAACAGGAATTCCCGCTCGTTCTCCCGAAATCCTGCCATCGCGGCCTGCAAGCGATTTTCTGCTGCCCAAAGGACATTGGTCATCACCGCGGCCGTGAACACCGAGTTCGTCAGCTGTGACATCCGCGCGTAAAGTCGCTCCCGCATCGCGTCGATGCCAAAGACGCTTTGGGCTGCCAGACCCTGGAACGATGGCCGAAGCGAGCCGCGTGATTGCTCGAACATCTGATCCATTCCGTGCGGCAGAAAATGGAATCGGTCGAAAATCGGGTCGTGGTAGAGGCGGTAGTTGTTCCGGTTCCGAACATATCCGTCCCAATCATCCGTGAGGATCTGCAGGGCGGTGTAGGTTACGAATGTATCCAACTGCAACCGTTTTCCAACCAGATCGAGCCGGACCGCCAGATCCTCCTTCTGCAGGGCGGCGACCAATCCGTGAAGATCGGCCCGGTCCTCCGGGCCATCCCCGGAGTCACGTTCCAGCTCCTGATCAATATCCTGGAGGAAACCACCGTCATACAGGTTGCCGGAGGCATCCTTAAAATGACGCAAGAGAAAGGCCTTATCGAAGGCCTCCTTGAGGACATATGGGCCGAGGGTTACCCCGTTCAAGGCAACGAGAGCAGGCCCTGCCCGGGGCGTGGGGATTCCTGCCCGATGGTAAAGGTCGGCACAGACGATCTCGGCCAGCCGGCTGCTGTCCTGCGCGGAATTATTGAGATGCAGTTTCTTATTTCCGAAACACGATTGCCCCTCTTTCAGTCGCGAGAAGTTCAGGGTGAATCCGGGGTTCGCGTGGATCGGCCGGAAACTCCCCACCGATCCCTTCAAATGAATTCGAACCGAATCGAACAGATGGATCCCGACTTGCACGGAACCCGTCACCCAGGTGCGGGGTTCTCTCGCCAGACTCTCGATCGCTGCGTCTGTCAGTCGGACGTCCCAGCGTTGAACAGGGCCCTCGAACAGGTCGGTAGGAATATTTCCCGATGCCTTCCCGACCGGCGGCTTTGGTGGCGGCACTGCGGCATTGCTCATGGCACTCCACCCGATCCACGCACATAGCTGGAGCATTCCCAATCCGTTCCATCGGCGCCGAGGTTTGACGGGAAAGTTCGGTGGTAACCCTTGCGTGGAGGAGTGGCGCGTTCGACGCAGGGGAGTCCCCGTCGTCAAGACTTCGCCGCTCTCAGAGAGCTTTGTGAACTTGGCGAATTCGATTTCAATTCGTACGCTCAAAGGCAGGCATCTTGATAACCGACTCCGATACGATATCCGAAGCGGCGCCCCGTGTCCAAACGTCGTGGCTCTACGGCTTCGCAGGGGTCGAGCCCGCCAGGGATTGGATATAGTCCAGCAGGGAGGCTAATTCCTTGACCGTCAGTCCTGCCGCAAGGCCTTCTGGCATGAGCGATTTCTCCTGTTTCTCACGCTTGACGATTTGTTCCACGGAGAGAGCCTGCTCAATCGCTGTGATGGTTCGAATGGTGACTATGTCGGCAGCCTCACGGACGACGAATCCGTCCACTTCCGTGCCATCTTTAAGTTCGAAATGGTTTGCGGCAAACCCCTGCGCAATCGTCTTGTTCGGAATCAGGATTGCTTCGGCGAGTTCCCGGCGGCGGTATACGTTGGCAATTGTTCCGAGGAACGGACCTTTCAGGGGCTCGTCGGCCTTCGTCGTGTGACACGCGTTGCAACCGATCTGGGAAAACAATTGTTCGCCCCGGCTAATTCCCCCCCCAGGAGCCAGTATCAGTTCAAGGGTGGACTCGATCCCGAGCATACCGACGCGCTGCGCACTGGCCTCGGCCCTGAGTTTCTCCGGATCGATCTTCAAGCGTCGCACCGCTTCTTGCGCCGCCTTTGCAACCTCGAGATCTCCATCGTTCAGCGCCGCGACGAACTGAGTCGCTCGGCTTGAATCGCCGACCTGTGCGGCGGCTTTCAGGATTTGGACGCGACGCCTGGGGAGGGTCCACCCGGTGTCGAGCGATTGATTGGCGGCGGCGCGGGCTTCGGGCGCGCCTACTTGGCGCGAGGCGAGTTTGAGCAGCAACCCCTCGGCAATCAGCGACGATTCACCGTCAACTCTCCCGGCGGAATCTTCCAACACTGCGTGGATCAGATCGAGTTTGGGAGCTGTGGCGACGGCGCGTTGCGCCTTTTCGGAGAGGTTATTCTCGCTGGTTGTCCGTTTCACCCGCGGCAACGCAATCAACACCGCTCGCCAGGCCTCAGCGCTATCCGTCTTGGCAAGCGCGATGACCGCCTGGGCGCGGATGGCATCGGTCGTGGAATCCGCGCTTGCGGTTTGGGCAAGCAGTGGGATCGCGTTGACAGGGACCGCTTCGGACTCGGCAAGCTGGGCGGCGATGGTCGGAAGCAACGTCGGATCGTCCGCGGCGCGGGCGATCAATTTGTCCAAAGCGTCGCCGGCCGGAATGCGATGGCGGGCCAGTTCTCGCCCGATCCATGCGGCTTCCTTGGTGCTTGCCTTGTCGAACGCGGCCTTAAGAACCCCTTCGATTCTTAACGTCTCGCTCCACGCTTCCGGCTGGTAGAGAGGTCCGCGGATGTCAGGTCGTGTGCCCCATGAGTCACCTTTCCAGAGCCCTTCGACAAAATAGAGTCGGCACAAAGCGGTCAGGTATCCCGCTCGGCGTTCCGGGCGGGTTTCGCCATTCAACCGTTGGATCAACCCATCGATAACTTCCGGCTGGGGGAGGGATTGGAGCACCCGCAGCACGCTGGCGCATTGCGCGGGCGTCGCCTCACGCTGCGAGAGGACCGACATGCAGAACTTAACCGCCTGTAAAGTTCTAAGAGACTGTTCCGCTGAATGCACAACCACGGGATCCGGGTCTCGGATCAGTTCGGCAAATCCGGGTGAGGGAACCAAGGTGCGATAACGACCCAAGGCAATGGCTGCCTCCTTGCGAATCCGGGGGTTGGGAGACGTCTGGCCGGCGTTGAGTGGGGCGGCGAATGATGGATCCCAGCGGCTTGGGGGGTCCGAAAATGCCCGGATAGCCCAGGCCGCGATGGACGGATCCATGGCGAGTTCTGCAAGCATAGGATTCATGTCCGCGCCGAAATGTTGTTTGAGCGCAAAGAGAGCAGCAACCCGTGTGGCGACGGGTTGATCGATGGCGGTCGCCTTTTGCAGCAGCGCATCGGCAGGTGTTTGGGGCGATTCCCCGACTGCGACCTTCGACGGTACTCGGGTTCCCAGCAGCCCGCGGCGAAGAAGGGTACGTTGTGACTCCAACCGACGACGGTGGCTCGGTGATTCAAGCAGTTTCACCAACTCCATTCCGGTCAGTCGTTCAAAATCCGGTAGCAACTCTGCTCGAAAATTCTTGGGCGTGATGCGCGCGATGAAGCCGACGTCTGGCCCGACCCAAGTGAACGAAGCGCCCTTCCAACTCGCCGCATAGATCGCGCTGTTGGCGTCGACGTCGAGGTCTGTCGCGCGAGGCAGACGGAAAAACTCCTCTTGCGTGGCGGAGAACGTTGCGCCTTTGGGCGTCAGGTTGTGGTGGTAAATCACTTCGCGGCCCCAATCGCAGGTGAACGGCGCGTTGTTCCACGTTGACGGAATGCCAGGCTCGTCGATCCACGCCGCGCCGCACCCGGAACCCCCGCCGTAATCCGCCAGCGGTTGGATAATTTCGTCGGGGAAATTCTTGAAAAGACGCGGATACCCGTGCTGGGTGAATCCGCTGAAATGGTGAAGTCGCGTGTCCCAGCCGCCGCCGTCGTTGGTGTTGTCGCGGGCAAATCCATCGAGGAGCGGACTGACAGCGATTTCAAGAATATTGCGAGTTCCGGTGGCGAACAGTTGGAGTCCGGCGCCGTCCGGGCGAAATCGCACCACCCCCCCGCCGCGCAACTGCAGTTTGCGTCCATCCGTGCCGGTGGCCTCCAGGAATCCGAAGTCGCCGATGGCCGCGTAGAGCCAGCCGTCGACACCCAGTTCCAAGCCATTGGAGCTGTGATCCGCCGGCCGATCCTTAAAGGTGAAGGCGATTCCTTTGATCAGCGTTTTTTCCTCATCCATCACACCGTCGCCATTCGTGTCGATGTAGACGCTGATATCGGGCGGATGCAGGAGGTACAGCCGATCATGGTCCCAAACGAGACCGCGCGGCGAATCCACGTCCGGAACAAATGCCCGTACCTCATCGGCCTGCCCGTCGCCGTTTGTGTCACGTACCCTCAAGACGCGCCCCAAATGCGGCTTTCGGTCCAGTGAACCGTTGCCGTCGCTGGATACGTAGAGCGTGCCGTCTGGTGCCGCGGAGACGAACACCGGGTAGTTAACCGCGGGGGGCGTGGCAAAGATGGAGACGTTGAACCCGTCGGGAACTCGGATCTCCTTCAACAAGGCGGCGGCATTTTCGGAGACAACGGCGGGCAGTTGAGCCAGTTCGGCGGGAGTCGGTTGGCGATCCTTGGCGTCATAGACAGCGGCAGAGACGGAAGCCACGGTGGCAAGCAGAAGGGACGCTGAAGTCGCGTTTCTCGTCGGTGACATGATGGGTGCAGGATGGGGAAACTCTGCCCGAAATACTTTCACCCCAACCGCCGCCGCCGCGCGCGGCAACCCAATCCCTATCACCCTTTCAATTACAATTCGTGCGCTCACGAAAATAGGCAATCGTCGACTTCAGTCCGTCCGCCAGAGTCACCCGGGGTTCCCATTTGAGCAACTTGCGCGCGCGGGAAATGTCGGGGCGTCGCTGTTTGGGATCATCCTCTGGGAGTGGCCGAAATGCGATCTTGGATCGGGACCCGGTTGCCGTCCGAATTTCCTCGGCGAACTGCGTCATGGTGAGTTCGTGCGGGTTGCCAATGTTGACCGGCAGGTGGGCGTCGGTTCCGTCGAGCATCATCAGACGGTAAATCCCCTCAATCAGGTCACTGACGTAACAAAAGCTGCGAGTCTGGGATCCGTTGCCAAAAAGGGTCATTGGTTTGCCCCGGAGCGCCTGGCTGATGAACGCGGGGACCACACGGCCGTCGTTGACGCGCATCCGGGGTCCGTAGGTATTGAAGATACGGACGATGCGGGTGGGGATGCCATGCTGACGTTGGTAGGCCATCGTGAGGGACTCCGCGAAGCGCTTGGATTCATCGTAGCAGCCTCGGGGACCGATCGTGTTGACGTTGCCCCAATAGGATTCCGGCTGGGGATGCACGAGAGGATCCCCGTACACTTCGGAGGTGGAGGTCAGCAGGAAGCGGGCGCCCTTTTCCTTCGCCAATCCAAGTGCCTTGTGGGTGCCCAGGGAGCCAACCTTGAGAGTTTGGATGGGAAGCTCCAGGTAGTCGATTGGGCTGGCCGGCGAAGCAAAGTGCCAGAGGTAGTCCACCGCTCCCTTCAGGTAGAGATACTCCGTAACGTCCTGCTTGATAAAACGGAAGTCCGTGCGGCCGGCGAGGTGGGCGATGTTGTCCGTCGACCCGGTGATCAAATTATCAATCACCAACACATGATGCCCGCGGGACAACAAGAGGTCGACCAGGTGGGATCCCAGGAATCCGGCGCCGCCGGTGACGACAGAGTGAGGGGTGTGCTTTGGATCGCGAGCATGGGAGCGAGCGAGCGTGTGAGGTGTCATGAATTCACCGGGCTCCTGCGGCGGAGAACACTGCGGGGACAGTCCGCCATAGGATTTTCAAGTCGAGCCAGATCGACCAGTTGTCGATGTATTCCAGATCCAACCTCACCCATTCGCGGAAGTCATTCAAGTTGCTCCTACCGCTCACCTGCCACAGACAGGTGAGACCGGGTTTTACGCTGAGGCGCCGGCGGTGCGCCACGTCGTCGAAGCGCTTCACCTCGTCCAAAGGCAGCGGGCGCGGTCCGACGAGACTCATCTCTCCCCGTAGCACATTGATCAGCTGGGGGAGTTCGTCGAGGCTCCATTTGCGAAGACTGCGGCCGATGCCGCTGACGCGCGGGTCATTGGTGATTTTGAAGACGGGGCCGGACATTTCATTGAGGGCAGCGAGCTCCTGCTTCAATTGTTCGGCATTGGTGACCATCGTGCGAAACTTGAGCATCGTGAATGGCGCACCATTGAGGCCGGCCCGTTCTTGTCTGAAGAAGGCGGGGCCTTTGGACGTGAACTTGATCAGAATGGCGATCAGCAACATCGGCAAAAAGCAGGATATCAATAGCAGTAGCGCGCCGATAAAATCCAGCATCGTCTTTGCAATCGCCTGCCAGGACGCGTCCGGCCCGGTCCGGAACACGAGCATGGGATGCCCGTACAGTTCATCCACCTGGGTTTGCGAAATCTGCGTCTGGAAAAAATTCGCCCTCAACCAGACTTCAACCCCCTCCACCTCGCAGGTGCGGATTGCCTTTTCGATGTCGCCGAACAACGTCTGGCGGGGACTGATGATCACAGCATTGGCGGAATAGGTGTGCAGTTGCTCCGCCAAGGCGCCGGCGGATGCTTCACTGAGATCCAGATGGGACGCCACTGCGACCTGACCGACGGCCACCGTCTTCAGTTCTGCTTCAAGACGGTGCGTTTCATCGTAGGTCCCGACCAGAATCACGCGGCGGAGCTGAGTTCCGGTGAGTTGCGACCGTCTCCATTTTCGAAGCATCTCCTCCTTGAGGAAGACGAAGAAAATGGCGACCACAGCAAAGGGGAAGACGACACCGCGGGCGCCTTCCTGCTTGACCAGGGTGAGGAGGGTGACAACCACGAGAGTAAGCCAGATGGCGGCCTTGAACAAAGATCCGGCGAGCTGACTGCGAGAACCGAGCACCGGACGTTTATAGAATCCATGCGCCTCAAGGAGGGGTGGTGTGAGAATGAAGATTACCGGCAGGAGCCATGCGTAGTAACTGAACTCCTGAATTTGGTTGGTGGGATCGAATGTCGCGATGCTGCGCACCTTGTGAGTCAGCCAGAAGGCCAGCCCAAAAAGCAGGGCATCGGCCAATTTGCTGATCTTGGCCTGCAGCTGACGTTCGCGTTGCAACATGCTTCGCCTGTTTGTGACATCCTTCCGGTCTTTTGTCAAAATATCAGCGGAGGCTCAGCGGTTCGCATCTGGGGCGTCCGCGGTAAGCTGAGCGTATTGTTCCAGATCGCCAGCATTGTTCCGTATCGGGAGCAAAGAGGTCCTGCCAAGCTCAACGGTCGCTGCCTACCTCGAACGGTGGCTGAAACTGAAGGAGTAAGAGGCAGGACCTGCAAGTCACATCCGCTATGCCCGGGTCGTAGCCTTTTTAGCAATAGCCCGCGATGATCTTGTGCAGCGCGCCTGAGTCCGGGTCTTCCTCGAAGACGATGAAATGGTGCAGGAGGTCGAGGAACCGCTCCCGCTCTAAAACCCCGCGCACCAGCACGACCTCGCCAAACGAATCCCGCTTCGCCGCCAGTTCACCGGGCGTGAGACGCGGCCCATGCCCGACCGCATAGCCCAGCTCCCCGAACCATTCGAGGGCGTCTTCGACGATGGATTCGTTGAGGCTCATTTCTCCGGGAAAGACAGACGGTGCATCTTTTGGATTTTGTCGCGCCATTCGTCCGCGAGCCGCGCCTCAGCCGCAAATTCCGGCCAGCATTTCACGGCCGTCTGCACTTCCTCGATAATTGTCGCAGCGCGGCCCCGCTTCATCACCGCCGCTTTCGCGCACGCCTCGAAGTCCTTCATTGTGAAGCCGTCCCGTTTTCCGTTCAGTGTCATCTGGTGCCTAGCCGTCCAGGAGCCGGACGGATTGTAGCTGTAGGTCACGTCAAAGGCCGGCGTGAGCGACCACTCGCCCTGCTTGTTCATCAGGAAAGCAATGTTCTTCACATGGTCGTCCTGATTCCGCGCCACGATGTTAAAGACCATCCGCAGGAACTGCTGTTCCACTGCGGCCATCGGCAGCCTGAGCTGGCGGATCGTCAGCAGCGCCTGCTCGTAGGCGTAGGCCCCAGCCTGGTTAAAATCGAAATGCGCCAGCGCGCACAGCGACTGCATGTGCAGCTTCCCCCCGCCAGCCAGCCGGTCAAAGCGCCGCGTCATGAAATGCCGCCGCCCGTTTTCCTCCAGCAGCCGACACTCGCTCATCGTGAGGCCCGCCGCCCGGGCCATCAGGTGATACGCATACTCAATCGCGCCGTAGCCTTTCGGGTCTTCCAGTTCCTTGTCCTTGTTGCCCGCCACGCCGTCGAATTTCAGCAGCCAGTGATCGAAACCTTCGCCCGCCGCGACCTGGCCGGAACGTACTTCGTTCGTTGCACGATTCCACGCGTTCACCGCCTTGGCCCGCGCGCCACCAGCAGATGTGCCCACGCTCAGAATGTCCCGCAACGCCTTCTCTTTTCCGGCCTCGTGAAAATGCCCCTGCAAATTGCCCCGATGCGTCAACACCTCCCCCGCCAGCCGCACCAGTGCATCGATCCCGATCTTTGTCGCCTTGCGCGCTTTCGGACCCAGCACCGGCGCAAACTCCAACGCCCCCATGCCGCGCGTTCCCGTGTAGCAGAGGCGCTCCACTGCGTTGAAACTCTCCGGCGTGCGGCCTTGTGTCGCCAGCCACGCGTCGATCAGAGCATTGCCAAATTTGTCCGGCAGCGAATCCGCCAGCAGCCCCGGCAGCCCGTGGAAGGTCGTGAGCGGCAACGCGGGAAATTCATACACCCGTTCGCTCAACGGCATCGTCACCGGCGAAAGCTCGATCCCGCTGCGCGCAAAGTCCGGGTCGTATTGGAACGTCGCCACATCCCGCCCTTCGTCGAGCGATACTGCGCCGATCGTCCGGCCCCAGAGCTGGACCTTGGCGATCATGCCGGCTCACCCCATGTCCATTTCTTCGGTTCACCCGCCGCCGCCTTTTTGCCGGTCGCCCGCTGGCGTTTGCGGCCTAGCTGTTTCAGTTGCGCCATCGGGCTGGCCGCCTCCTCCGGCACGAGCGCCTCGAACCGCTCGACCAAGCCAAGCACCCGGCAGACTCGCGCAAAGCCGGACAACTGCGTCGCCGCCGCCCCCCGCTCCAGCCGTTGCACCGTCCGCAAGCCGAGTCCCGCCTGTTCCGCGAGCTGCCCCTGCGTCAGGTTCTTCGTCAGCCGCAGCCGGGCCAGCCGCTCGCCTATCAGTTTGAGCAGCGCTTCATCGGTGATGTTGTGTGTGATCTTCATAACGCGCCTAAAGTGGCGTGTTAATCCTATAAATCAACACAAAAAGCCGCATATGGCGCATTGTGTTGATGATTCCACAATCTCTCCATTCACTTCCGGTTGTTTGCCAGCTCCATTCCGCTCTACGGCTTGCTCACCACGCGGTAGAAGCGCACGACCCCTTCGCTGATCGAGGCCGAGAATGTGGCACTACCCCCGTTTGGCAAGACCGGCGGTTCAACATTCATCCACTCTGCTTCGCTCAAGCTGTCCTTGAACTGGACCCGATAGGAGTGGCCAATCTGAGCGCTCCACGTGAAGGAGAATTTCCCATCGGTGGACGCGCTCGCGGCGGTCACACGAATCTCCCGTTGCGCGGCAGCAACGGAAATTTCGAAAGTTCTACTGTCGTTCAAAGGAGGCGCTCCATCGTCGCTGGCGATGATGACGATGGGATAACTCGCACCGCCTTGGGCTTCGGTCGGTGTCCAGGTGAACGCGCCCGCCTCGCTCCACCTGATAGGTCAGGGGGTTGACTGCCGATTGGCCGCCAAAGAGATTCACTCGTCCTCGGGTCGTCTGCCCGACTGCCTGTGCTGCGCCGCCGACCACTTTGACGCTCACTTCTCCCGCCGAAGTATGGTCGAGGTAGGTCTGGCCTTCGACATAGCCGCAGCGGTCAGTTCCAAGGCTGGAAAAAAGTCGAGAGCAAAACTCGTGTTTGGCGCTCCATTCAAGATGCCAGTCACGCGGGTCTGGGTGCCTCTGAAGGTCAAAGTAGCCGATGACAGAAAGATCGTGTTATCGCGATGGACTGAACCCGAAGCCGAAGTCCAATTGCTGCTGTCCGCGTAGCGAGATCGAAAGGGGCCTCCCGTACCACTCCGGAGGACCTTCGATCTCTCATGCCAAGAAAAACACCGGCAACACGGGTGACCCGGAGGGCTTTGTTGTAACTCTCCGATGTAACTCAAGGCGTCAATCAACGTAAATCATTGACAATCAATGTGGCGGAGGGGGAGGGATTTGAACCCCCGGTACCCTTGCGAGTACGCCTGATTTCGAGTCAGGTGCCTTCAACCGCTCAGCCACCCCTCCACATTAGCAAATCATCAGCCTGGCCTGCCGTCATCTGGACACCGCTGACCGACAGAGATGTAAGGGTCTGGAGGTCGTTCGACAAGACCAACGTTCGACGAGCGAGTGAAGGACTTGGAATTGTGTTCACATTTTCCACCGGGTGAACCCTGTGCTCTTACGGTTTCCTTTCCATCAAAGTCGGTGTGGATCGATGCCCGATCTGCGAGTGAATAGGGGACGTCTCGCCATTCTGTCGCGAAAATATTGAACCCAATTTTCAGATCGAGCGGGCGAACTCGGATCGACTTTCCCATGATGGATGTGCTTTCCTTCTCTCCTGTGAAGCAATCGATTGTCACGTTGGACATGGAAGGGGTCTTGACCCCAGAAATCTGGATCGCTGTTGCGGAAAAAACGGGGATCGCAGACCTCCGCCGAACCACCCGGGACGAGCCCGACTATGACAAACTGATGCGGTACCGGATCGATATTCTCGATCGGCACGGCATCCGACTTTCGGACATCCAGACGGTCATCGCGACTCTCCCGCCACTGCCAGGGGCGATTGAGTTTCTGCAAGTGCTTCGAACGCGATGCCAGGTGATTGTACTCAGCGATACTTTCGAGCAGTTCGCCCAGCCGCTCATCCGGCAGATGGGGTGGCCCACCCTTTTTTGCCACCGGCTTGAGGTGAAGGACGATCGGATCACCGGATACAGGCTGCGCATGGTGGACCAAAAGCGACAGTCCGTGCGGGCTCTTCAATTATTGAATTTTCAGGTGCTGGCGGCGGGCGATTCCTACAATGACACCACGATGTTGAAGCAGGCAGACTACGGCTTTCTTTTTCATGCACCGGAGAACGTAAAGCAGGAATTTTCTCAATTCCCTGCATTTGAGGAGTATCAGGATTTGCTCAACGCGATCACTCAACGAATCACCTGACGACAGCCTGTGTTGCACCGGGGTCTGCGTCCCTCCGGCATCTGCTGAGGAGCGACCCCGGAGCATGAAACTTCTCGAAATGTGTGCAGGGCAGACCCGAAGTCGGCCTCGCAAGGGCTAACCCGGCGACGGAAACGATCTCAACTCCTGGCGACGAGGCTCTGCCGATGCGGGAACGGGGGCGGGGGTGGGCCGAATCTCCGCGGTGGCTGGGAAAGAGAGTGAACTTGCGTGCCAACGGGGTGTATGGTGTTGGCGAAATTCAATTCCGAGTTGAGATCCCACGAGGGCCTGAACTACGCGGAGTCCCAAACCCAAGTGATGTCCGCCAGCACCCTTCGCGCCCACCTTCACCGCATTGAGCACTGTGAGCCAGACCCGTCCGCGTCGCTGGACGAGGCGGATCCGGACATGTCCCTGCCCGTGAACTTGGGCGTTGGTGAAGAGAGAGTGCAGGATCTGGGTACAGTGCTTTCGATCGCTCTCAGTAATGCATCCTGGCTCTGCATTGAACTGAAAGTCTCTTCCCTCGTCCTCGGCGAGCATCCGAAAATCGCTCGCGATATCCCCGACCAGTTCAGTGAGATCCAACCGGTCATGCATCCAGAGCAGGCGACCCTGCTCGGCTTTGGCGATGAGAAGGGCCTGGTCAATCACGTGCGTCAGGCGTTGAAGTTCGGACTGCACGTCCTCGGCCAGATCCGGATCAATCTTGCCTTCGGAGGTCTCAAGCTTCAGCCGGACAATCGTCAAGGGTGTCCGGAGCTCATGCGCCACTTTGGCGGCGTATTCGCTCATCTCCGCGAACGAACTTTGAAGTCGAGCCAACATCTCGTTCAAATGATGGGTCAGGTCGCGAAATTGCTCATCGGCCTCGGGAAGATGAACCCGTTGCTCGAGGTTTCGCGGGCCAACAGCCTGCAGCTGCGAGTTTAGAAAATCGATGGGACTCAGTGATTTCCGAGCGAGCCAATTTCCGAGGATCAGCAAAACGAGCAAGAGGGGGAGCGCGTAGGTGAGCGTCACCCTTACTAGCGAGCTCATGATATCGTGAATCTCCTGCTCCGAATAGCTTCTTTTAACGACCCAATCCGCAGGGGCATTCAATTCCGTCTGCACCGTTTTCCGAAGCAACTCCACGCGCAAGTGCTGGTAGCACAGCTCCATGAAAAGCCCGGTGACAGCCAGGAAGCTGAAGGCAAACCAAAGGGTTAAGCGGATGCGAAGCGATCTCATGGGATCTCTTCGCGGAGCGCAAAACCAACTCCGCGGATGGTGCGAAGTAAAGGCCTTAGGCCCGGTCGGTCGATCTTTTTGCGGAGGTAGTTGATGTAAACGTTAACGACATTTGTTTGGGAATCAAAATGCTGGTCCCAGACGTGTTCGACGATGGCCGTCTTGCTGACCGCCTTTGGGGAACTTACCATCAGGAATTCGAGCAGCGCGTACTCCCGGTTTGTGAGTTCAATCTCCTCACTCGCCCGACGGGCTATGCGGCTAAGGAGATCCAACTCAAGGTCCCCCACGCGAAGTACATTCACCGGGGTCGGTCGCTGGCGCCGCAGCACCGCCCGAACCCGAGCCAGCAACTCCGTGAGAGAAAAGGGCTTGGTCAGATAGTCGTCGGCTCCGGCATCCAGTCCTCGCACTCGGTCTTCGATTTCACCCCGGGAAGTCACAAAAATCACCGGCGTGACGATGTTCTTCTTCCGCAGATGCCGGACCACGCTGAAGCCATCCTTGCCGGGCATCATGATGTCAAACACCATGACATCGTAGGGATTAGTCTCGGCTAGCCATTGGGCCTCATCGCCGTCGTTCGCTACATCCACAGCATATCCCTCCGACTTAAGCCCTTGGGCCATGTGTTCGGCTACTTTTTGTTCATCTTCGGCGATTAAAATTCGCATGACGCGTAGGGCTTGTTATTCCAGTCCCGGAAAGCTACCGAGTTTCGGTCGGATATCACTACTTTTTACGCCTGACCTCTCCGATCCTTAGCTTAAACTAGCCGTCGCTGAATTCGAGGCCTACCCAAAAGGAAGGAGTCATTCATTAGTAATCTCACTAAAACTTGCGCTCTGTCAATAAATTTTTTACAATTTAGTGAATGCTAACTTGACAAAATCCCCAGTTTTGGTGAGATTATAGAAATAATCTATCGGCTGCTCGTTCGTTAGGTTTCGCTGATCGTCATCGGAAATCGACTGCAGTGGCCAATTGCTACGGGATTTTCCGGGTCGGAGTGAGTCGAAAGACTGGGGGGATCCATTGGAATCTTTCGCCTTACGCTCGAAAACGGCACATCTTCCCGTGGTCCGGGTTGGTTGGACCCGTCGCACCACGGCTTCCCGCGGCACCGACTGATTCTCAGGAATCGGCCGGTGCCGCATTCTTCACGCACATAAAAGAACGCTTGCGGCAAACGGCGAATTGGTTCCAGGATAACCTCCGTGAGCTGGGTGAAATCCCCTGATGGGGGGACCCGCCAGCGTAGAGTTGAGACAACGATGAAGGCCGTAATGCAGGAGGATACCCGGTGGCGGTGAGCCACGCTACTCGCATTTGTCCTCGGCTGACTGACCACCCTCGTCGTCATGCCCGGTGTTATTCTTCCTGTCTCCGATACCATAACCCGGATGCAGGAGGCACATTGGGTCTGGTCGGGCGAGCCAACCGGGGGGCCTTTGGTGGGGCGAGGTGGAATCCACCACCACCACTTATGGTGCTGGGCAGGTTTTATTGCTGGTGCCGATGGATTGGATCATTTCCAAATGCCTGCCCAGCTTCGCTGGCTCAAACGATGGCTCGAACGACGGCTCGGCGGTTGACCCCCGAATTCTTCGGCGGTTCATGCTCCTCGCCTCTACGCTGTTTCCGTTGATCAACGGTCTGGCGCCGGCGTTGGCGGTGCCAGTCTTACGTCGTCTTGGATTTCAACTCCGGGAGGCCGTTGCGGGAATATTGAGTTTCCAGTTTCTTTCCACCGCCCTATGGCATGTCCAGAACAACCAGGAAAATCCCATGATCCTGGGGCTTATGCTGGGGGGGGGTGCTGGGAATTCTGACGTGGATCGACACACGGTCGCCGAAGCCGCTCTGGTGGGCGGGGCTGTTGCTCGGCTGGTCGATTCTCATCCGCATTCCCAATCTGGCGATAGCTTTTTCCGTGAGTTTGATTCCATTCTGGGTTGCGTGGAAAGGTCGGGACGGTCCACTAGCTCGGCAGTATTTTCGAGCTGCCTTCCTTCATCTAACGCCCGGACTTGTACTCGGGATCGCCTTGGATCGCGGATGGCAGCTTTGGCGATTTGGGGACTGGCGGACGACCTACATGGAGGGCTTCCGGCAGTGGGTGCTGACTCAGTATTCCAACACCGTGCCCGAGTTTTGCGTTTCATGCGCGTTTTTTGGATGGCTTCCTCGGGGCACTCTTTTCCCCGGGCAAGTCTGCGTTTCTCTACGATCTGCTACTCATTCTGTTCGTCGTTGTGGCGGTAATTTGCTGGAAGCGGATAAATTCCAGGCAGCAGGCGACTATCCTTGCCAAGGTGGGATGCATGGTTCTTACCTGGGTCGGCTATGCCCGGTTCTACGTTTGGAGTGGCGATCCCGCCTGGGGCAATCGTTATGGGGCGACCGCCGTTTATGTGGGCATCTTGTTAACGTTTCCACTCTGGATTCGGTTTTTCCGCCCCATCCAAAATGTTGCTTTGACAGCCCTGCTGCAGGTCACCTTGGGGCTCGTTTTCCTTCTCCAGATTATTAGTTTGGTTTATCCCGCGTGGGTCGAGATGGTTCAGGCCGGCTATAATCCCGGGGACTGGGCCCAAGTCACTTGGGGCAATTCCAGGATTCTAGGCTGGCATGCGGACACCTTTCGTCTCGGCCAGCGGGTGATGAATATCGCCGCGCATTTGACCGGGCATTTTGTTGATTGGGGACTCGACCGAACCCGCGATGGAAAGATCGTTGGCCCGCACCCACCGATTCTGGTTCCCTTTCAACCCCTTACCTCCTTTTCACCGACATTGCGGATTGTCGTGCGACTGATCTGGTGGGCCGCCACCGCAGCGCTATTGGCTCTAGTCTGGAATCTTACGACCTTGTCCCGGAAGTCTCATCGCGGGTGCGGGGTCGGTGATAAACAATTGGGTACCGCCTAGGAAATCACACCGGCACTAGAACGGGATGAAGAATCTCTTTCCTGTCAAAAGACCGTCGAAACCAAGTCACTCATGGACCCTTCCAACCTCAAGCAGACCGAATCCAAAGAAATCGCGTTCTTCGACAAATATTATGAGAACGAGGCCTACAATCCGCTGGGGTGGCGTCTGCGCCTGGTGAGCGAGGTGCGATCGCTGCGGAAGGAGATGCGGGGCGAGACGTTAGGCCGTGTACTCAGCCTGGGGTGCGGCGACGGGCAGTTCGAGCAGATGCTAGCCCCGTGGGCAAAACAAGTAGTGGGACTCGACATTTCGCCCCAAGGCATCGAGATCGCGCAGCGACAGGCCGCTCGAAAAGGCATCAAGAACGTCGAGTTCCGCTGCCTCTCTTTTTCTGACCTGAGGTGGGATGAGCAGTTCGACACCATCATTTGCTTGGCATTTCTGCATCATGTTCCCGAGGAAGAAGTTCCCAAGTTACTGAAGCAGTGCTTTGACCACCTGAAACCGGGAGGCTTCTTTTACTCGCAGGATCCCAATCGGAATGGAGTTCTGCGCAAGATGGGCCGCGTCCTCTTGGGATCGAATTATGACAAGTACCACTCGCCCGACGAACGCGAGCTGGATCCGGGAGAGCTGGCAGGTCAGTTGAAGTCCGTCGGATTCGGCGCGGTGACACATCGCTATATTGACCTGACCTTGATTCCGGCACTGTTCATCCTGGCCAAGAAGCCGAGCTGGCCCTTGCGCCTTTGCCCGCCGCTAGACTACCTGTGGTGCCACAGTCCGCTGGCCCGATGGGCTTCAGGATTCGTGGCGGTGGCAGAGAAGGGCTCAGGTAATCCGCCGCCCACCGGCAACGGCCAGAGGTGACGCGGAACACAATCAGGATCGACACTCATTTGCCGAAACAACTGTGACAGGTCGCCCTAAAACTGGACTGATTTCACGCAGGTATTCACTCCATCACTGGCTCGGGATAATTGGTTGAGGGCGAGTTTGTAGCGCTTGCCAAGATCTGGAATCGACCCGTATTATAACTTGATGTCGCTAACCGGCGCTTCCGAGCCCCTGGAGCTCACGATCCTTATGCCTTGTTTGACCGAGGCGGAAACCCTCGCAACGTGCATTGCGAAGGCGATTAAGGGCATTGCCAATGCGGGTGTCACCGGCGAGGTGCTCATTGCGGACAATGGATCCACGGACGGCTCCATCGACATCGCCCTCAAGTCGGGTGCGCGCGTGGAACATGTGAAAGTCAAGGGGTACGGCAATGCGCTCCGAGGGGGGATTGCCGCAGCTCAGGGCCGTTGGATCATCATGGGTGACGCCGATGACAGTTACGATTTTTCAAATATCCGGGGATTTGTGGAAAAACTGCGGGCCGGCAATGATCTGGTAATGGGATGTCGCCTCCCGGTGGGGGGCGGGACCATCGTTCGCGGAGCGATGCCCTGGAAAAATCGTTGGATAGGGAATCCTATCCTTTCATTCATCGGGCGCCTCTTCTTCCGCACTCCGATCCATGACTTTCACTGCGGACTGCGCGGATTCATTGCGGACGGCTACCGGCGGATGGAGCTTAACACAACCGGCATGGAATATGCCTCGGAGATGGTCATCAAATCGCAACTGAAGGGTCTGAGGATGGCAGAGGTTCCCGTAACCCTATACCCGGACGGTCGGTCTCGCCCTCCGCATCTCAAGCCCTGGCGTAATGGCTGGCGGCACCTTCGGTTGATGCTGCTTTTTTCTCCGGTTTGGCTCTTCTTCATCCGTGGTTTGGTCCTCATGGGTCTTGGAGTGGCCTTTTCTTTGCTAATCGTTGCCTTCGGTCAGATCCACCTCGGCCCCGCCACCCTCGACGTCGGTACATTGCTGGTTGCCAGCTTCTCCTTCCTCCTCGGATTTCAGTGGGTAGCGCAAGCCATGTTTGCCAAGCGTTTCGTCGTTGCCCAAGGTCTCATGCCTGCCAGCGGTGGCCTGAGCCGGATCCTGCACAGCTTCTCTCTGGAACGGGGCGTTGTCGTGGGAGTGCTCATCGGTCTCGCCGGTTTCACTCTGCTATTCCGCTGCCTTTGGGCCTGGAAGGCCGCCGACTTCGGTCCATTGCAATACACGGAAAATCTCCGCTCGCTCATTCCTGCCGTAACACTCCTGATGATGGGACTCCAGTTAGTATCGGCGAGTTTTCAACTGGGCGTTCTCGACCTGAAAACAAACTCCACTCCGGCGTAACATGACATGATGTGAGCTATCAGCCTGATTTCGAAAACGGAGCCCATGACACCCCTTGACCGGTACCTTCAAAATCGTCGGTTGGCGATGGCTCTTCCATATATTCCACCCGGCGGCAGCGTTCTCGACATTGGCACGGGCGACGGAATTCTTTTTGACCGTCTCAAGGACTGCCCGCCCAACTCGCTCGGAATTGATCCCACGCTGAAGTCTGAAACCCGAAGTCGACGGGGGATTCGATTGATCCCCGGATATTTTCCCGCCGATCTGCCACCAAAGACGGGCACCTTCGACGCCATCGTGATGCTGGCCGTCCTTGAACACATCCCCACCAACCAATTCAAAAGCTTCTCCTCAGCCTGCCACCGGATGCTTCGCCCGGGAGGCCGAGTGATCATCACCGTCCCGTCGCCGCAGGTGGACAATATTCTCGAAATCCTGATCACACTGCGCCTCGTCCACGAAATGTCCGTGGAGGAACACCACGGTTTTGATGTGCGCCAGACGCCCTCCATTTTCGGCCCGCCTCTGTTCAGGCAACTGGAACGTCGTACGTTCCAACTGGGCCTAAACAACCTCTTTGTCTTCGAGCGATCCAATGATCCGGTCGAACTTACCCCGGCAAGGCCCAGTGTCGCCAAGTCCTACGCGGCGTGAACGACGTCGCGTCTGAGCCGGTGGGAAACAACTTCCAGTTGCTCGCGAAGCCCAACTTCTACAGTTTGTTGGCATGACGACGGCGGCCGGAGCATCGCACCCGAAGCCGCCACCGCCCTCGAGGATGGTGGCTGGCTGGCTGCTGCTTTCCTTACTGCTGCACATGTTCGTCGCAGGCGAATACTGGCTCGTACAACAGGCCGCGCTGCGCTGGCCCGCAAAAGTCCCCTCGTGGATTCGTGATCTGTTGCCCAAATCGTCGCCTCGACCTAATCCCGCCGATCCGGAGGATCGCCGCACGTTGCCGCTCGAGGATCCTTCCCTGGTGTTCGTCGAGGTGGATCCCCAGGCCGTCTCCGAGGAGGCACCCGATAAGACTCCGTTCTATTCCACCGCCAACTCCCTCGCTGCCCAAGTGACTCCCGCAGCAAAGGAAGTCCCTAAACCGCAGATTGATGGTCAGCAGGAGAAACTGGTCCGCACCTTCGAGAATCCTAAACCCAAACCAGTCCCCCCGGTAACGCAGCCACCCGCGCCAAAGGTCCAGG
>SIBK01000015.1 GCA_009695205.1 Pedosphaera sp.
TGAACCTCGCACATCTCTCGAAGCCATCCCAAATCCTCGTCGCAGACTGTGCGACCTTGCAAGTAGAGCGTCGATACCATGCACAGCCTTTTGCCTCATCCGACGAAGGTAGTTCAGCAAAACCTCCAACAACTTCGGAATGCGCCCTCTGGGAACCTGGGAACTTTGAAGTCATTTTCCTGCGATTGATCTTGATGAATGGCACGAGATTCGCTCTTTAGTGTCCGTACACGGACTGTGTCCCCGATGACATTTTTTCAGGGCAGGCCGGTCGAACTAGGCAGATATGCAATCTATCAATTCTCTCGGGAGTTCACACAATCATTTGTCGCCAAAGAAAACCGTGCGACCGACCAACTTCATCTGCATTGTGCCGGGCTGCACGGCGGTTTCGCTCATCGGTGATTTCAACGACTGGCACCCGAATGCGAATCCAATGCAACAACACTTCGACGGTTCCTGGCAGATCCAGTTCCCACTCTCGCACGGCCATCATCATTACGCATTCTATGCCGATGGAAATATCCTTCTGGACCCCAAGGCACATGGTGTCGCACGGGACGCGGAGGGCAAGAAAGTGTCACTGATCGCGGTCAGTTGATCCAAGGAGGTGCTGCGGACTGCCGTCTGCACCGGGAATCCCCGGTTCGACCCCGCCCGAAGCGTCAGAATCCTGCGCACGAACGGTCCGTGACTCCCGGAGTTCCCGTTTGCGGGTTCTTTGTTCGCCGAAGAAATGGCGTAGCAGTGAAGCGCATTCCTCGCCTCGGACCCCGCTCGTAATTTCGCAGCGGTGATTCAGGGTGGGGAACTGCAAGAGATTGATAACCCCTCCCGCAGCGCCTCCCTTTGTGTCCAGCGCTCCAAACACGACGCGGGCGCAACGGCAATGGACCAACGCTCCAGCACACATCGGGCAAGGCTCTTTGGTCACATACAGGGTGCAATCCGTCAGCCGCCAGTCACCTACTGCCGACTGCGCCTGAGTCAGAGCGAGCATCTCGGCGTGCGCCGTCGCATCCTTCAGAAGTTCCACTTGATTAAAGGCCCGGCCGATAATTTTTCCCGCCCGCACGACCACCGCCCCCACAGGGACCTCGCCCACGTCATAGGCACGCCAGGCCTGGCGCAAGGCCTCGTTCATAAAATGGCCATCAAGATTGAGTGGATCGTCCATGGTGTGCAGATCGGCGGCTCCCATTGCGTCCAAATCTGGCGTCTACCGTGCGTGGGGAGTCGGAATTAGGATTCTTCGAGTGTCCAGATGTCGGGGCCGCCCGAGTGGCAGTGGCAATGGGCGGCGAAATACCCCCCCCGATGCTTCCAAAACAGCGGCCAAATCTGTTCCCGGTCGGTTTTGGGCAACGGCAGTTCATTGAGGGCGAGTTGCGAGAAAAAACCGAAAGACCCCTCCCGATGCGGAGGCGGAAGTTGCGGCAAAGGGGTGCGAACTTCAAAAAGAAATATCAGCCAATGGGTATTTTCTGCATACGCATGCTCGCTGACCATGCCGGTCAAATGCAAATCAGTCGGCGCAAGCGCCATGCCGATCTCCTCGAAAGCTTCACGACAGGCGCACGCGTAGGGCGATTCGCCGTACTCGGTCTTGAGCTTGCCGCCCGGCGGACTCCAAAGGCCGGCGTTGGGCTCCTGACTGCGGTGCAAAAGGAGAACGTCACCGTCCGCATTGAAACAATACAGGAGGGTTGCGATCTGGTGAGGCAGGTTCACGAGCTCACCCAATCAAACTCGTGCTCAACACGCAAACTTCGAAACCAGGTGCTTTTCGGATGCAGTTCCCACCCGAGCTCCCGACCCGCATTCCGGCGGCCAACACACCTGCCCCAAATGCCGGCAGTCGGCGGTTTCGAGTTCCAGCAAATTGCCTCTGCCTAGATCACGGGACGGACAAAACGATGGGTGAAAGGGGAAGCCTCCCACAGTCGGTGCATGTGGTCGCTTCTTGAGTGAATTGACTCAAACAACGGGGACAATAGCACGCATGGGTTGGGTCGGTCGGCACCGGTGACCGCTCCCAAACTGCCGTATCCAAGTTCACTTCCCGCAGGAGACTCTCGACCCGGGATTTGATCTCGGACCGAAACCAGACTTCAACTGCGAGACCCTGTGCTGTCCGCGATTCCGGGGTCGCCGACCGGGGATAGCGAAGTTCCCGCCAGACGCTTTCAGCGAGAGGGGCAAGCTCCGCCGAGGAAAGCAGCCCGGCCGCTACACAGAGCGGATGAAACGAACCGAGCAACGGGCGAGACAAGGAATCCGGAGCGCGCGATGCGGAAACCGGCGCCAAGGCATAGACCAACGCCAGCTTGAATCGATCGTCATTCGCGGCTGGAAAAAAGCGTCGATGCAGCCGGACAAATCCGACTGTGATCCACGCCATCTGAAGCAGGAGGGCGGGTGCCAGCCACCACAAAGCCGGAAGCCAGCCAAATCGCCAAATGATGGCCGGGCAGGCGATCACAAGAAAACCCCACAACCCGGTGCAGGTGGTCACCCAACCCGCCGTTCGTTCGGAGAAATCGGCCAGGACTTCCTGCAATGCCTCACGGTCAAATGATTGCCGTAAAACGTCGCGCAGATGTTCCACACGAACCGGGGCCGGAAGCCGGGAAAGTTCCTGCAACAGTGCCGCAAAAAACAGAGGTTCGTAGGGTGAATCGCTCCGAAACAGTTCCTGGCCATTGACCCGAAGGCGCTTTCCATCAGCGACCACTTCGGAAATGGCATCCCACCCGAAGAACACCGTCGGTCCGCCTGGCTGACCCGAGGGATGCAGACAATCCACAGGGGCCGCCACAATGCCGTCTGGAGCTGCTGCGAACGGCCAACTGCGGGTGATGTAAACCCTTCCGGCAGGGGGAAGCGGCCAGCACCAATGCAAGTCCCCGCGCTCATTGCCGATTGCTTCGCTACGAAGTACGGCCCGCCAACGTCGGGTCGCCATCTGTCGGAAAACGACACCGCCGCGGCGCACCCAGAACAGGCATTCGGTGAAGGCCAGGAATCCCAGAATCAGCAGCAGATACTGGCGATCAGACATGTTGAAACTTTTGGAAGAAGAGCGCGGACCTCAATCCAAGGTCCGCACGCCTCATGGTCGTGCCGGCGATGGCCTCCGAATTAGCCCCGGGCTCTCTCTATAGCTCGCTACGACCTGGCTTTCGGCCAGTTAAGACTTTCTTGATCCAGGCACCGATGGCCACCAAGCCCACGATGACAAATTTGAAGGCCTTCTTGAGGAAACCAGCCACCAATCCGAAAAACCCAAGCTTATACGCAGCGGCTGCTGTGCCTCCCAAAACGAGCGCCCCCAGGCCGTATTGCGCAATTTTATCACCCTGGCGAAACTCTGCATAATTTTCACCCTGGGAATACTGAAACGATTTCAACAGTTCACGGAACCCGGGCATGGCCGCATCGACCTTGTCAAAGTCTTCGATCAGCGTCACTTCCGTGACCCCTTTTCGCCCCAGGATTCGGACGTTATAGTTCACAAATTTCTCGCCGGCGCTCTGACCGAGCAGCGACCACTCCAGGTTCTTGGTCTCATCATTGAAGTTCGGCGCCACATGCCATCCGAGAATTTCCAAGGTTGGGATCTCCTGCGATTTTCGGCGCGTGTTATCTTCG
This sequence comes from Pedosphaera sp., assembly GCA_009695205.1. GTDB lineage: Bacteria > Verrucomicrobiota > Verrucomicrobiia > Limisphaerales > UBA9464 > SIBK01. The sequence goes on from SIBK01000015.1 coordinate 3,652, forward strand.
GCGACTCCCTCCTGCATTTGTTTTAGCAGTTTATCTGCATCGAGATCTTTCTTTTCGTCGTCCTTTACATATCCAACTTCATCAAAACTAAAGATCGCCCACCAATGATTTGATCTAGACTCCACCAGGCCCAACTCGTTGCCGTGAGTGGAATTACCCATCAGTTTCAAGATTTTCTGCGCGTCCCCGGCCTCGACAAATCGGGATCCGGCAGGCAGTCGCAACCGTGCACGGGATCGCAGGTCCGCCGTGGCCGGACCGTTCAGCCACTTGAACCGGTCGAGCGGATCCTTTGCCGGCTTCTCCGCAGCAGGCTTCTCAGCCCCGAAGACAGCCAGGGATACTGCCCAAAACAGGCAGATTTGAAGCAGGCGGTGTGCCATCAAAAAGTCGAGTCGAGAGCGCATGACCGGTCAAAGTAAACGCGGCGATCGCGGCGATCGCAAGCCACCATTTGCAGCCACCATTACCTGACGTGTCCCCCAAGAAAAGGGCGGCCGCTTCCGGCCGCCCACATATCACTACGCTCAAGGATCACAACGCTCAAGGCTCGGGAACTGGGATTAAGGGCGCGTGGACGGTACGTCGTCGATTTTTGCGTTCAGTTCGATAAGATCCATCACCTTGTCGGTCACGATGCCTTGCTCAATTTCGGGGAAGCCTTTGCGTTCCTGGATCTGCTTGACCATTTTCTCCACACTGACTTCATTCTGCTGCGCCAGGGCGGAGACACGATTGATAATATCCTTCTGATCCGCCTTGATGCTTTCAGCTCTGGCAATTCCTTTCAAAACGAATGTCGCCTTCACGCGCTCACGGGCGTTCTGGCTCGCACCGGCATAGATCTCGTCCTTCTTTTGCTCAATCGCATCCTTTGGCACGCCCCGTTTCTGGTTCTCATTGACAATGCTATAGATCAAGTCGCGGGTTTCGCTCGCCACGACGCTTTCCGGAAGTTCCAGATCCACTCTGGATAGAAGCTCCTTCAGCAGTTGGTCACGCACATCCCGCTTCTGGCGGAAGCTCAGCTCGTTCTGGAGATCTCGACGAATCCCATCCGTCAGCTCCCAAACTGAGGCTGCACCCAGTGAGCGGGCAAATTCCTCATTCACCTCGGGCAGGACCTTTTCCTTTAGCCCTACGATCTCGACAGCATAAACGGCCTGCCTCTTCGACAATTCTGCGGAGACAAACTCGGCGGGGAACTCGACTTTTACCTCGCGTCGGTCACCGATCTTTGCGCCCTGGAGCTGCTCTGTGAATCCGGGAAGGAAGGAACCCTCGGCCACTGCAATCCAAAAATTCTGTTTCTCCGCCAGACCTCGGGCAGTCGGGTCGATCTCCGTCAGAGGCTTTCCATCGATGGTCGCCACGTAGTTCACAACGACCACGTCGCCTTTCAGCACCTCGCGAGCGACGTCGTTGTATTTCACTTGCTGTTCTCGGAGAATGTTCATCGCACGATCCACGTCTGCGTCTGAGGGAACGGCAATCTCGCGTCGAGCCGTCAAGCCCTTGTATTCTGGGACTGTAAAGACGGGCACCACCTCGCAGGTTACGTTGTAGATGTAGGGAATTCCCCGGCCGAACTGCTGTTCCTCAACGTTGAGGGTTACAAGGACATCCAGTTTTTCCCGCTGAGCGGCCGCACGATAGGAATCCCCGAACAACTTCTTTCGCGTTTCCTCGACAATTCGCGGTTCGTAGGCTTTGACGACCAAATGTTGCGGTGCCCGGCCGGGCCGGAATCCAGGGAATTGCGCCTCCTTTCGGAACTGATTTGAAATGTCACTGAATGCGGTACTAACCGCCTCAAGTGGCACTTCGACGCGGAGCAACTTTTTGCAAGGACCAAGGTGATCGACGGAAACGTTCATGTTCTGCCTGTTAAGGAATCGTGAGCCGGCCGGCGACGGACCGACCGGCAAAGACCTTGAACCTAGGAAGGGGCAGGAAACCCGTCAAGCTTTGCTGGAAGCTTTGCTCCGAGCATCACTCACGGGTTGGCAAACGTGAAAAATCGGTAAATCGCGAGCAAAGCGAATTCGGGCCGAACCAGGAACAGATCCTCAGGATCGTGTAACGCGCAGAGCGCGTTCCATGCCCAGTTCCGGGCGGCTGGAAGCCGCCCCTCACTGTCAGGCAAGGGTGCCTGACGCCACGTGGCGCAGCCATCCTGCCCGGCGGAAACTGGGTTTTCCCCTTACCTCTCAACGGGCGAAGTGGCACCCCAGACTTGCGCACGCCGCTGCGGTTGCCACCCTAGTGCCTCATGACGACTCCATCTCCACTCGGATTGCACCGCTCCTTCGGGTTTGGCGACCGCCTGGGGTTGGCGACGCCAGGCCACCTCGCCGCCCTGCGCCACGTTCCAGGCTTCGCACCAATTTTTGCCCAACAGTCGATCCGTGAAATGGCCCGCACCCAGCGGACTCCCGAAGAGGTGATGCAGGCCGCTCAAAACGCACTGTCCTCAGCGGGGTTCACTGGAACGTGGGGGGCCGATGGGGATCACTTGAAAACACCCGCCGACGTCCAACGGGTGGCCGCTGCCGGGTTTTGTTTCTTTACCATCGATCCGAGCGCCTTCGTCAACAATGCGGCCGATACCATGACGGAGATCGAAGTGCAGGACGAGGTGGAGCGGATCTGCGCGGACAGCACCTTCGCCGGGGTGGAGTTCCGGGACGTGTATTTGGGGCACGAGTTCCCTGCCACGGAAGGTGCTCCGCTGAAGTTCACTTCGGGGGATCTCGACCGTGCCGTGGTCAAATACGGCCGTGCAGTCGCCCACTGCGAGCACATGGGCAAGGCCATCGCGAGCGCCTGCGGATCCCGCGCCTTTGAGATTGAAGTATCTGTTGATGAAACGGACTCGCCCACGCGTCTCCTTGAGCATCTCTTCTTTGGGCTGGAACTACGACGGCGAGGCGTGCCGAACGTTGTGAGTCTGGCTCCCCGATTCATCGGCGATTTTGAAAAAGGGATCGACTACAGGGGCGATCATGCCGCGTTCGAATCGCAGCTTCGGCGCCATGTAGCCATCGCCCGGTACTGCGGCCCCTATAAAATCAGCATCCATAGTGGCTCGGACAAGTTTTCCATCTATCCCGCGATTGGACGTGTCTGCGGTGACCTGCTCCACGTAAAAACTGCCGGAACCAGTTATCTCGAAGCGTTGCGGGTCGTCGCGCGCTGCGAACCGTCCTTGTTCCGGGAAATCGCACACTATTGTCGCGGACGCTTCGCCATAGATCGCGCCAGCTATCACATCAGCTCCACCGATGCAGCGGTCGCTGCCCTACCCCCCTTCACAGGCAGCACGGAGGAGGTCCCTTATTTGGATGAGGTCGTGGGGCGGCAATTGCTCCACGTCACGTTTGGAAGTGTTTTAACCGCCGGTATCGATTCCCTGGGTCGACGATTCAAAGAGGGAATCCTCGAGTGCCTTCAACGCAATGATTCCTTGCACCAGCAATTGCTTGAATCCCACTTCACGCACCACCTATCTCTACTCAATGCCGGCTGAAGACGGTGATACCCATGAAACGCTTGCGCGATGTTAATTAATTCTTACGGTGGGTGGGGGTATTACGCCTCAACCCCCGTCTTACGTTTTTGTTCCGAAACTGCCCTCGGTTGTCATTCCTGATCCGAATTATTTTCTAACCTTAGCATGCTGACCCTTTCTGACTGCGAAAAGTCCTACGCCGGCCGCACCCTTTTTTCCGAAGTCACTCTCCAGGTAAACCGTGGCGACCGCATTGGGCTGGTTGGACCCAATGGCGCTGGAAAAACCACTCTCTTCAAACTCATTCTTGGGCAAGAGGAACCCGATTCTGGATCGGTCACTTTCCAGCGGGGCGCAACCGTTGGATTCCTTCCCCAGGAAACCGCACCCGCCGGTGAAGAAACAGTCATCGAACTTGTCTGTAGCCTTCCGGCCTCCGGCATGGGACACGAGGACGATGCGGAAATGGAGTTCGACGGTTCGGCTGTAGCCAAGGCAAAACGAATTCTGAAGGGCCTCGCCTTCCGGGAAACCGATTTCGATCGGGCCGTAAAAACATTGAGCGGCGGGTGGGTCATGCGAACGCACCTCGCCCGGTTGCTTGTGCAGGAGCCGGATCTGCTGATGCTCGATGAGCCCACCAACCACCTCGATCTCGAAACATTGATCTGGTTTCAGCAATACCTGAAATCGTATCCCGGCGGCATCCTCCTGATTTCACACGACCGCGAATTCCTGAATCAACTCGTCACTCATATTGTCGAACTTCGACAGGGCCGGCTCTGGCGGTACCGCGGCAACTACGATGCGTATCTCGAACAACGCGCCGCCGCCGAAGAGCAGCAGCTCGCTGCGTATAAGAATCAGCAGCGGGAAATCGAGCGTCTGATGGATTTTGTGACGCGATTTCGCGCAAAAAATACCAAAGCCGCCCAGGCTCAGAGCAAACTGAAGCAGATCGATCGCATGGAGAAAATCGCCGCGCCCGATGCGGCGTTGGCCACTGTCGATTTTAACTTCCCGCAGCCCGAAAAGAGCGGCCAACGCGTCATCACACTCCGTGACGTTCACTTTGCGTATGGAGAGCACTGGGTCTATCGGGGGATTGATTTCGAAGCGGAACGCGGAGCGCGCGTCGTCCTCGTCGGCCCAAACGGCTCCGGCAAATCAACGCTTCTCAAATTGCTCGCCGGAGTTCTCACCCAGACGCACGGGGAACGGGATGAGGGCCTGAAGGTCCGCGTTGGTTACTATTCTCAATACCGCACCGAAATGCTCCAATCGGGACGCACCGTCCTCGCCGAGGCCCTCGACACCCCGGCTCGCGTCACGGAACTATATGTCCGCTCTCTCCTCGGCTGCTTCCTCTTTCGCGACGACGAAGTATTCAAAAAGGTCGACGTCCTCAGCGGCGGCGAGAAAAGCCGGCTCGCTCTCGTCAAGATTCTCCTCGATCCCCCCAACTTGCTGCTTATGGACGAACCCACGACGCACTTGGATATGTCCAGCATCGACGCGATCGTCGCCGCTCTCCGCGAATTCACCGGCACGCTGGTTTTTATCAGTCACGACGTTCATTTCATCCGATCCATTGCCTCGCGGGTTGTGCACATCGATGCAGGGCGGTTGACAAGTTACGCTGGCGATTATGCCTATTACCTGGAAAAAACGAGGGCGGTTTCTGCCCGAGCAGCCTTGACCGCCACCGGTGGAGACGTTGGTTCCGCGGGTCGGCCCACCAATTCGCGTCCGACCGAAACCCTTACGCGAACCGCTCCGGGAAACGGCGCCGGGACTCAAAAAGATCGGCGTCAGCAAGTGGTGGATGCCCGGAAGTTGGCATCCGCTCAGCGGCGGTTGGTGGCGGATCTTGAGGCACACATTGCCGCACTGGAAGTCCGTCAGGATGAATTGGCTACCGAACTGGAAAAGCCGGCCACCTACGAAACTCCGGGACGGGCGGTGGAAATCAATCGCGAATTAAAGATTGTCGTTGATGAAATGGCGGAAAAAAACCGCGCTTGGGAAGATGCCGCGAAACGCCTGACCGATCTGGAATTGAAGGACGGCGAATAGCGAATCGAGGGTGCCGAAAGTCGGCACGATTTCTTAAGACTTTATTGGAAACTGATTTTCGCGTTTGCCATCGGCTTTCGTAAGAGCGCCCCCGTTTGAATTTTCTGGGGAGTCGCTGAACCACGTGTCCACTAAGGATTTTCCCTACCCCGAGTCTGGCAGAACTCCAATCGAGTTCACTGCCTTGCCCCCACTTCTCATTTTCACGCTTCCACTCGAATCTTGGTCTCGTCGAACACAACGGGATGCCCAGCGGTTTCTTGAATTTAACTGGGTACCGGATCTAGCTTTCCTACGCGACGCTCGGCTTGCCCTTCCCTTTGAGGAAGCAATCCGACTGAACGATTTCTTGCGGAACAACGGGGCCTTGCGCCTGCAAGTACCCATCAAGGAACGATCTTTGGAAATGTTCGGCGACGAGAAACGCCACGATATCCTCGCGGCGGGCGCCCTGTTTCACGAGGGACGTCTCACGCTGAATCACTTGCGTTGTTTCCCGGTCATCGAACCGTTGGGCTGGCATCGCGGACCGAACAAGAAGGTCCCCGTTATCGCCCTTGAAAACGCCGCCACCTGGGAATCCTACCGCCGTTGGAACATGGAAGCCGGCCACTTCAGCGCGGTGGTTTACGGCCAAGGAAACTGCTTTGCTGAACGCGTTCCGTTTCTCGCGGAGATTTTCCGCGAACTGGGTGGAAGTCGCCCCGTTTTCTATTTTGGCGATTTGGACGCCGCCGGATTGCGGATTCCGGCCCGGGCCTCACGGAAAGCGCAGCGGGAAGGCCTACCCCGAGTGGAACCCCATGAGCAAAGCTACCGTTGGCTCCTGGATCAAGCCCAGCGTGCCAAACCAGCCAATGAGAGCGATCCCGCACGCCGCGCGGACTTCGACTGGCTCGGTGGCCTTGCTGAAGAAGCGTGGACGATTCTCGGCAGCCAACAGCGACTGGCACAGGAATGCGTAGGATTGGAGCGCCTGCTGAACCTCGACCCGCATTGAAAAAAGCAGTGAATCAGGTCAAGTGAGCCTTGCTCTTTTCAGGCCAGGCCCCGGCGGCAAGGGCGGCGAGCAGAGGCAGCATGGCAGCGACAACGATCATCGGTGCGAATTTTCCAACGGAAGGTGCGTGAGTGTCGGCAAAATGGCCCACCATCGGATGCAGCCGTGAATTGATGAGCCAGGCTGCGGCTCCAATCATTCCCACACACTTCGACGTGTGCCCTGGAGCAACGTCCTGGGCAAAAACATAGAACAATATGAACCCGCCCATAATTCCAGCCCCTGCCATGCAATAACAGGGTATCAGCAATGCAGGAAGGGGAACGAACAGCACCAGAACCGCCGGCAGGCAGAGGCCGGCTGACAGAAACCCAACAATTCGTCGCGACTGCGCCACACTTCGATTGGGAGTCACCAACCGCCGCGATATAAGCCCAAGCAGAATGCTGCCAACATCGGCCGCCAGATAAAACCCGATGAGCAGATACTGCAGTTGATGGTCGTTGAACTTGAGATCGACTACGAGATGCCTCGGCAGCCAGACACGGAAGAAGTGCCAGCTCATGTTGATGGTGATTCCGACCACCACGGTAATCCAGAAGGTCCGAAGGGTAAACAAACTGCGAAACGCAACGGGAGGCAGATCCCTTTCCACGTGTTCCGGTTTCCGGGCGATTTCTATCGCCCGCTCTCCCCGTGTTCCAGCGAGCCAAAGCAGAATCCAGATCGAGCCCACCGCACCGGCAATCAAAAACAACTTTCGCCATCCTTCGCCCTGGGGACCCACCAGGCCCATGACGAGCATCGGCGTCAGAATGGCTCCAACTGTCATTCCGCTGTTGAAAACGCCATTGGCAAATCCCTGAGATTCCCTCGGAATGATCCGTCGAATCACTCCGATGGCCACGGGCCAGTTGAAGGCTTCGCCAGCGCCGAGAACCGCCCGGCAGATCTGGAGTTGCAGGAGCGTTTCTACAAACCCAGTGGCAAAACCGGCGATCGACCAGACCAGCAGCGCCGCTGGATAGAGCCATCTCAGATTCCAACGGTCCGAGGCAAAACCGGCGAACAATACCGAAATTGCATAGGAATAGCCGAACCAGGCTTCCAACGTTCCATATCCCTCCTCGTTTAACTTGAAGTCGGCTTTGATAAAGCTGGCCATCGACCCAAGCGCCTGTCGATCGATATAGTTCACCACTGTCGCCAGTAACATCAGAAATACCACCCACCATTTCCAGGCAGCCAGCGGAGGGGCTGCCTCCTTGGATTCCCAATTTGCGTTCTTATCCATGGATCTCTTTCGTATTTCGCGAATGGCTGTCGCGGGACTACTTCGCGATTGGCGCCACGATTCTCGAAGCCGCGTTCCTTTGATGGAATACCGTGTTCACCGCCGTGACAGGATTCGTGGGAAAATCCAAAGTCAGGGGCTCACCCGTCTGTGGATTCGGCTCAAAGAATGGGGCTCCCGTGCTCGCAATCGTCACTCGAATTCGGTGGCCTCGATTGAAGATCTGACTCAACGATCCCACATCAAATTGCATGCGTGTCGGCTGGCCCGGAATCAATAATTCCTGCCGTTCCCACCCATTTCGGTATCGCGCTCGTCGAACGTAGTCGATGATCAGGATGCTCCTGCCATCGGGATAAACATCCGTAATGCGCACGATGAAATCTGTGTCCCTGGCGGTCGAAGCCATCCAGAGATCGGCCCGGACCTTGCCGGTCCATTCAACCGGATGTTCCAGCAGGGGTGTTGTGAAAGTTCTGACTTCGGATTGCTTTTCAAAAGCGCCCGCATCCCGCGCTCCCGGAAAACTGGTGCCCGGAATTTCCATCGGATGAAGCGGGTCGCTGCGGTAGGTGGTGACCGAATCGACCAATGCCGGCCTTTCCGTTCCCAGACCGCCTCCGCCTTGCAGAAAATAAACGCTCTCCTTTGTCTCGACTGGCCAGTCTTTTGCCGTTCGCCAGACGTTTCCAGGCGCGCCGTCCTCGTTGATCGCCCCCATTGTATAATAACGGACGGAAGGCTCGTTTTCGATGCCGTTGTCGATCCCTTTCAGCCAGTGATCGAACCATCGGATCATGTGAGTTTGTGTGTCGAATTTCGCGTTTTCTGGATAAACCATTTCTCCGATCCGGTTCGATTTCGGCAATCCGCCATGCAGCCACGGTCCAAGAAGGAGTTGTTGTTTTCCTCGGGAACCGGGCCCACCTCGGTGCTGCCGACCAACGAAACTGTCGATGCTGCCAACGGACATAAAGTCATACCAACTGCCAACGGTGAAGCAGGGGACATCCATCTTGCCGAAGTGAAGCGAGCAATCTTCATCCCGCCAGTAAGAATCGTACTCGGGATGCCGGAACCACTCAGCCAACAGTGCCCGGTTATCGACCGGATTGCGCGCGACCTCGTCCATTTTCTTGAACCGTTCCGGCCGGGTAATGCCACCGATGCGATAGCCTTCCTGAAAGAGGCTGAGCCCCGTGTCGGTCATGTATTGAGCCACGAGATGTGGCGGTTGTGTCACGGCCAAAAAATTCTGGGCGAAACCACCCTGCGACCCGCCGAAAGTCCCGACCTTGCCATTGCTCCAGGGCTGAGCACCCAACCATTCGCAAAGGTCCCAGCCATCTTTGAGCTTTCCCCAACCCAGCGCCCGGTAGCCCTGCCAAACTCCTTCTGAAAGCTGAGCGCCTCTGAAACTCGCGCGCGCCGCCACGTAGCCATGGCGGGCAATATCAGCCAGTTCCTTGCGGGATGCGGTGTTGGTGATTACCGCATAACGCTGTTCAAAGAGAACCGGCCAGGATCCTGATCCGGGGGGGAAATAGAGATAGGCAGAGAGTCTTGTGCCGTCCCGCATCGGGATCATGACGTGTTCTTCACGAACACCACCCAGGTCGAGCGGGACCAACTCTTGGGCTGCGGCAGATAGAATTCCAACGGCAAGTGTCAACAAAGAGATGAACGATTTCATGGACAGGGCCAATAGGCGCGGGGATCGCGACCGATGGTGTGGACCCTGAGCAATCCACGCAACACTTAGTGTCGTGTCTGACCACTGCCGGTGACCCGTGCGCGCTTGGATTGGAGTCGATCCATTTCATGGAGTTTCTTTCAAATTCTGGGATCGAAATTCTGGCAACGGCCGCAGCGGTCCCATGACAAACAAGACGAGGCTCGCCGCGATAAGCGGCATGATGCCGCAGGCGATAAACACCGGCGTGTAACCGTATTGATCGATCACCCGCCCGCTCAGCCAACTGAACAGCATCCCGCCGAAACCGGAACCCATGCTGGCCAGGCCCCAGGCGGACGCGACCATGTTCTTCGGAAACACATCCGGTGGAAACGCCAGCGCGTTGCTGTTGTATCCGGTGTAGCCAAACGTCGCGACCGAGATCCACGCCACCGACGCCCAGACGTTCGTGACCAGGATGGCCGGGATGGCCGAGGTCATCAGCAAGGCGAAAATGGCCACCACCGTTTTCCGCGCCCGGGAGCTCGGCATGCCGTTGCGAATGAGTCGGCCCGTCAGCCAGCCGCCGACGAGATTGCCGAGGTCCGCAGTCACGAATGGAATCCATGCTGTCATGCCGATCTTGGCGAGATCGAAGCCGTGAACACTCTTGAGATATTGCGGAAACCAGAAGATGTAAAAATACCAAACGGGATCGAGAAATACTTTTGAGAGCGTGAGCACGCCAAGAAACCGTGTGCGCAAAAGGCGCCATGGAGTTACCGACCGCGCGGTCACTTCGGCCTGCACAGTTGCCGGCGTGCGATACACCAACCACCACACTGCCAGCCACACGTAGCCCGTAAGGCCAACCACGATGAACGCCGTCTGCCAGCTGAATCGCAGCGCCAGCCAGGCGACCAGTGGCGGGGCGATGATCGCCCCAATGGCGGCGCCGCTGTTGAAGATTCCCGCCGCCAGCGCCCGCTCGCGCGCGGGGAACCATTCGGCCACCACCTTCACGCCCGCCGGCCAGTTGCCGGCCTCGCCCATGCCCAGGAGAAAACGAAAACCAGCAAGCGACCAGGGCCCAGTCACAAGCGCGTGCAGAATACCGGCGGTGGACCACCACGCCATGCAGAGCGCGTAACCGAGCCGGGTGCCGAGGCGGTCGAGCAGCAGTCCCGACACACCATTCGAAACGGTGTAGGCGAGCATGAACGCGGACAGCACGTAGCCGTAAGCCTCGTTGCTCATCTTGAACTCTTCGCGCAACGCCGGCGCGACCACCGAGAGCGTCTGGCGATCGAGGTAATTGATGATCGTAGCCACCAAAGCAAAACTGATCATCACCCAGCGCAAGCGCGAGGGGCGGGCAGTGTCAGAAGTTGGGTGAGTGGTGGACAACTCCATAACCCGTTCTCAGTTGCCGATGGTGAGCACCCTAAGTCTCAGAGCGGCTTCGCCTTTCGGAACCTGCATTCCGATTCTCCCTCTTTTGGAACCCTTCTCTTTTGCATCCACTACTTCAAGTCCGTTCAGATAGACCACGATGTGTTCGTCCTCGCAGGTGACGGCCACGCGGTTCCATTCGTTCGCCTTGTGAAGGTTTTTGGTCTTGGATTCGATGGGATGCAACAAACTCCCGGTCAGCATTCTCGCCGGCAAATCGCTCATTTGAACCTCATAACCGTGCACATCGGGAGAGCCTGTCGCCTCCTTGGGCATGCGAAGGGCGATGTCATCAATGAAGAAACACTTGGTTTGGATCATGCCAATCATGCCTCACGGAATCCTGCGACCTTGCGCCGCCTCCCAGAGCGCATACCAGTCCTCGCGTTCCAGCACGATGGCATCGGCCTGCGCGGCGGATTGCAGGCGTTCGAGTTTGTTGGTGCCGATGACCGGCAGCGGCTGACTCGGGTGCGCGAGAATCCAGGCGTAGGCCAACTGCTCCAGCGTTGCGCCATTGTAGCGGGAAGACATGCTTTTCGCCGCCTCAGCCAAACGCGCTGCGGCGAGATTGCTGGGATCAAAGATTCGCCCACCGGCGAGCGGACTCCACGCCATCGGCAGCACGCCCAACTTCTCGCACTGATGAAGTGTGCCGTCGTTGATCGGCTCCGTGTGCAGAAGGTGAAACTCAATCTGGTTCGTCACGAGCGGTTGTTCCATGCGCGCGTTCAGCAGATCGAATTGCGACGCACCGTAGTTGGACACGCCCGCCGCGCGAATTTTGCCGGTGCGCAACAATTCGTTCAGACCCGCCGCCGTGTCGTCGGCACGCGTCAACCAGTCGGGGCGATGAACGAGAAACAGTTCGACATGGTCGGTGCCAAGAAAGCGCAGGGATTTTTCGACACTCTTGAGGAGGCGCGGGCCGGCGGCGTTGTAATGCGCCGTGCGACGTTTGGGATGGTAGGAACAAGGCACATAAATGCCGGCCTTGGTTATGATCTCGAATTTATCCCGCAGTCCCGGCGTCAGGGCGAGCGCCGCGCCGAGCACTTGCTCCACTTCGTAGAGGCCGTAAATCTCCGCCGTATCAAGGGTCGTGATGCCGATTTCGAGGCAGGTGTGAAGGCGGCGGTTGATCTCCTGCGCGGTCGGCTTGGTGTCGAGCATCCGCCAGGTGCCATAGACCATGCGCGAAAATTCCGGGCCGCGCGGAGCGAGTTTGATTCGTTTCATCATTTGTGGATGGGTTACTGCAAAGGGTCTGTCTTGTTCCAAATATCCGCCCCGCCCGCGGTGATGTCCCAACCCTTACCGACCGGGCTTGCGGAACCAGCCAACTCAGGCGAACCAACGTCGAGATTGACGAAGGTTGTGGAGATCGGAGGCGGCACGGATTCGGGCTTGGCGGATCGCGGAGAGGGCTTCAGTTCCGACTTCTCGCTGACGGGTCCGGCGAGATCGGCACTGAAAAGAGAGGTCGTTACGGTTGCCAACGAACAGGCGGCGACCAATCTTGAGGACAGCCAATTCCGCTTTGACACTCTGTGCTTCGGGGGAGATGAGGTCATGTAAAATTGATGATGACGGATTTGGTCTGGGTGAAGAGGTCGAGGCCATACGGGCCTTTCTCGCGGCCCCAACCGCTTTGCTTGAAGCCACCCCAGGGCGAGGCGTTGTCGAAGGCGTTGTAGCAGTTCACCCACACCGTCCCGGCCTCGAGAGCCGCAGCGGCCTGATGGGCTTTGCGGATGTCGCGCGTCCACACGCCGGCAGCCAGGCCGAAGGGTGAGTCGTTACCCTTCGCAATTGCGTCGGGCAGATCCTCGAAGGGAATCGCGCAGAGGACAGGGCCGAAGATTTCTTCCTGCGCGATCCGCATCCGATTATGCACGCCGCCAAAGACGGTCGGTTCGACGAAGAACCCATCCGCGAGTGCTCCCGAGCCTGCTTTGCCACCGGCGAGCGTCTGAGCTTTTTCATTCGCACCGATGTCGATGTAGCTCAGCACGCGTTGCTGCTGTGCCTTGGAAACGAGCGGGCCCATTTTCGTCTCGGCACTCAGGCCGTGACCGAGCTTCACGCTGCGCGCCATGTCGGCAAGGCGCGCGACGAACTCGTGATAAATGCCGCGCTCGACGAACAGCCGCGAACCAGCGGAGCAGATCTCGCCCTGGCAAAAGAAAATGCCCATGAACACGCCTTTGAGCGCGGCTTCGAGATCGGCATCAGCGAAGACGATGTTCGGCGATTTGCCACCGAGTTCCAGCGAAACCTTTTTCAGATTACCCGCGCTGGCCCGAACGAGCGCACGACCGACTTCGGTGCTGCCGGTAAAGGTGATCTTGTCCACGTCATGGTGATTCGCGAAAGCCGCACCGACCGTTTCGCCGAGGCCGGTAACGACGTTGAACACGCCATCGGAGACGCCGGCTTCCGTCAAGATCTCACCAAGCCGAAGGGCGACGAGTGAGGTGTCTTCAGATGGCTTGATGATGATCGTGTTTCCTGTCGCGAGCGCTGGTGCGGCTTTGTAGAGCGGCATCGTCAGCGGGTAGTTCGGCGGCGTGATGCCGACGACGACGCCCAGCGGCTCACGGGTGGTGTAATTCAAGAACTGCCCAGGCAGCGAGAGCGGGATCGTGTCGCCGAGTAGCTTGGTGGTCCAGCCAGCGTAGTATTCGGTCCAACTCACGGCGGTGCCGACTTCCTTCTTCGCCTCCCACAGTGGCTTGCCGTTCTCGAGCGTGATAAGTTCCGCGAGTTCATCGCCATGTTTTTCGATGAGTGCGGCGGCCTTTTGCAGCAGGCCTCCACGATCATATGGCGTCATACGTTTCCAACCCGGGAACGCACGGCGCGCCGCCCGCACGGCTTCATCCGCGTCGGCAGCAGTGCCAGACGGAAAGTGCGCGATAACTTTGCCCGTCGCCGGATCAATCGAAGGCAACATCTCGCCGCCAGAAGCCTCACGCCACTGGCCGCCGATGAGCATCTTGGCAGGCTTGGCCAGAAAGGCCCGCGTCGCTGGCAAGAGTTCAGGAACGGTCATCATCGTCGCGTCAGAGTTGAGGTTGATCGAAGTCAAGATAGCCGCCCGCGTCCGTGGAAGGTCCTGGAAAACCGATGCGCTGCCACACACCCCCGTCGCTGAGGTAGAGCGCGCACACGTCTGCACGAAGCTGGCGGAAGAATGCGGGCGACTGTGCAATTAACGCCGTGAGCAGTTCGTGCATCTGCGCGGCATCCAACTCAGGCACCGCTTTGGCGAACATTCCTTTCGCGAGTTCACGGGCAGCCTTCAGGCCATCGACATACACCGGCGCGTACGGGCTGCGCCTCATGCGCTCGGCGATCCCCGGTCCTGCATGAACCGAGGCGGCTCCCGCGTCACGCGCATCGGCAGGGATAATGCCATTCGCCAACGCAGCCAAAATAGCGATATCCGTGAGCGTGATCGGGGTCTCGGTCATGGTTCAGGTGTTTGACAAAAGCACGACGTGGACGCAGAATGTCCACCCCAAATCGGTTGGCTGGCATTCTGCACGTCGCCACCGCACTGGATTTGGGCGCTTCCGAGTTTCTGACCTTTGACGCCAATCAAAAGTTGCTCGCTGAGGCAGAGGGATTGGTCGTCTCGATTTGAGGCCGCGATCATAGCTCCCCCTTCCTCCCGCATTCGATGAGATGTCCCGCCGCCCGATCGGCGATGACCATTGCCGTCAGAGTTGGATTCACGCCGCTGCCAGTGACGAAGACGCTGGTGTCGCAGATGAAGAGGTTCTTCACGTCGTGGGATTGGCAGAACTCGTTCACCACCGAGGTCCGCGGGTCTTTGCCCATTCGGCATGAACCCATCGCGTGGGCGCCGTAGTTCAGGCCGATACGAACTTTCTTCGCGCCCGATGCCGTCATCATCTCAGAGGCCTTGTCGCGGGCAGCTGCAGCGAGTTTCACATCGTTGTCGCACCAATTGTAGGAGACCTGAGCTACAGGTAGGCCATGTGCATCACGCAGATCGGGATCGAGCGTGATCGTATTGTGCACGTCGGGCAGTCCCTCCGCGTGCGCCCACCAGGCGGCGGTGTGGGAATACTCGTGCAGAAAGTTCTTCAACTCCTGACCGAACATCAGGCCACTAAGATTACCAAAGGTCACCGGCGTCATCATGTAGCTCAGCAGGATGAACCCGCGCGCGTAGTCGTTGCGGGCATCGGGCTTGTAGTAGTCCTGCACCATCACATGGCCCATCTGCATGCCTTTGAAGGCATTCACCGGTTCATTGAAAGTGCCGAAGACCTGCCACGTCGGGTGGCTCATGAAGTTTTTGCCCACCCTCCCGCTGGAGTTCGCCAGACCATCGGGAAAGGCGTTGCTCGATGACATCAAAAGCAGCCGGGGCGTCTCAATCGCGTGCGCGGTCAGCACGACGACCTTCGCATCGACACGATGCTCGCGACGCTGCGAATCCTGATACTCCACGCCCGTTGCGCGACTACTCGCCGCGTCGTAGTTCACCCGATGCACGAAAGCATCGCTGATGACTCGCGCGCCGAACCGTTCGGCGCGCGCCAGGTAGGTGTTTACCGAAGTGGCCTTCGCCTCCGTCGGACAACCTGACGCGCACCATCCGCAATAAATGCACGCGGGTCGGCCATCCCACTCCTGCGAGTTGATCGCGATGGGTGGCGCGAAAGGATGCGCGCCGAGCTTTCGTGCGCCGCGTGCGAGCACTTGCCCATGCCAGTTCATTCTATGCGGCGGCATGGGCAGCGAATACGGCTCCGGCGCGAACGGCCCGCACTCGCCCGCCAGGCCGAACTCACGCTCAACCCTTTCATAGTGCGGGCGCAGGTCGTCATAGCCGATGGGCCAGTCCGCGCCGACCCCCTCGGTCGAGTGCGTGCGGAAATCATCGCGATGAAAACGCGGCATCACTCCAAGCCAGGGCAGGCTGCCGCCCCCCACCCCCATGCCTGCTTTGGGAATGACGAAATCTTTACCGACGTGATTGCGGGGCTCCGACCACATGATCTTGCCAGCATTCGCTTCGGAGTTGGTCAGGGCGTTGCTTCTGCCGAACCTTTGCCCCGCCTCGAGAACCACGACAGACAATCCCTGCGCCGCCATCCGGGCCGCCACCAAAGCGCCCGTCGGTCCCGAGCCGACGACCAGCACGTCGTAGGACTTATGCGGCGTGAGATCTTCGGGTCTTGAGATGAGCGCCTTCATAAGCTGGTGCATCCTCGTCGGAATCAGGCGCCGAGCTGCTTTTTGATTTCCTTGAGCTGCGCAAACTCCGGCCGCTGGGTGTAAAACTTGTCGAGCGGGTAGCAGCCGCTGATGAGGCCGTTGCGCGGTGCCGTGGTGCAGTCGCTAAAAGTCCGGCAGACGAACTTCTTTCCCACCGGTTTGCCCGCGATGGCGTCGGTGAGCATGGACGGATACGAGAGCGCCGCGCGCCCGAGACCGATGGCATCCGCCCATCCCTGCCGTACCACGGCGGTGGCGACGGGCGCGAGATACTCCTGCAGATACGTGTAGCCGGAGCCGATGACAAAGAGCCCCTGTGCCGCGCGCGCTTTCACCTGGCGCACGGCTTGAATCTGCCGCGCCACATCAATGATCGGATCATACGCTGGCTGGTAGCCATCGCTCGGTGGGAATGCCGCCGGCCGTTGCAGATGCGGTGTGTAGTAGGGCGAACCCGCGGTGGTGTTCAGCACCTTGATGCCCAGCTCGCCGCAGAGCGCCACGAACATATGGGTCTCCGTGAGGTCGATTTCTGTCGGATCCTCCGGATTCACGCCGAATCCGTAGCGATACGGCAGGCACGCGGAAAAGTCCTCCGGGATGCCAGGGCCGAGCTTACCCGGTTGGGCGCGGGCGGGATCCGGCCGGTGCGGTACCTTGTCGAAAAGGCTCAACCGCACGCCGAAGTTGATAGGATTCCCGTCGGCGCGAATGCCCACGATGACCTCGCGCAGGATGCGGGTGCGGTTTTCGAAACTGCCGCCATACCTGCCCGGTCGAGTGTGCGCGCCGAGAAATTCATGCAGCAGATAGCCGTGGCAGTGTTTCAGATCCACGAAGTCCGCGCCGACTTCCCACGCCACCCGTGCCGCGCGCACGTAGTCCGCGATCAATTCCTCCACCTCGGCATCGGTAAGCACCTGCTCATCGCTGGCGACGTTGAACTTCCGGTCAAGAAGCGGATGACGAAAGGCCACCCGCGATTCCCAGCGGGCTCTGTCGTGTGGCCGGCAGAAGCGCCCGGAGTGCGTGAGTTGGAAGCCGATCACGAGATCGTCCGTCGTGCCGTAGCGCTCCGTGTGGGCGCCTTTCAGGATGCCTACCAATTCCGCGATGCCCGCCTGGTTCTCCTCCGTGATGA
Source organism: Pedosphaera sp. (assembly GCA_009695205.1). Taxonomy (GTDB): domain Bacteria; phylum Verrucomicrobiota; class Verrucomicrobiia; order Limisphaerales; family UBA9464; genus SIBK01. Next base: position 21,057 of record SIBK01000015.1, read on the forward strand.
CGAGCTGGTTCGGATTTGCACGACCCTCAGGACACACGGCCATGGCCTCGGCACCGCCGATCATTTTGGCCCCGCTCTCGCCAAAGCGCCGCCAGCGCCGCCGCATCTCGTCGCTCACCCCTCCCGTAGTCGTGCCGTCCCAGCCTTCCATCGGATGAATAACGATGCGGTTGCCGGGACGTTTGCCGTTGATCAGGACCACCGCGGGCTCCCCGAGCGGCGAGGGACTCCCCGCAAACGCCTCGACCGGAAGGTCAATGCCGATTGAAGCGCAGGCTTCCTGGAATTCCGCCAGCGACTTCAGAGCTCCGAGACGGACAAAGGAAGAAGGTGTATGTGTGCTCATGGGTGGACTGCCCTCAGGCTACAGAACGTTCCGACGATGGGAAAGAGCAACAGACCCGGCCATCGTTTTTTTGGGAAGCCGGTGAGGCTAGAACCAGAAAGGTACATCCCGCTCGTTGTGCGGTAGCAGTCACGGATTTCCCGTAGTCCGCGCCAGGAAACATGCCCGTCCGCGAACAGGATGTTGCCGCCAGCGGGTCCGTTGTTTTGCCAGTGGCCCGCCCGGGAAGGCGTCTTGCCCATTTCCATCGTGTCGTTGGGCGCACTGAAGTTCATCAGGCCGATCGAGGGAATGGCGTCGACGGCCAACTCGGTATTAGAGGTGGAACATCGAGTCACGGCCGGAAAAATACCCGTAGGGTCAAAAAACTCAAACCTACCGATATTCAACGATTTACAGAGCGATCAGGAGATTGCTCCCAGGCCGTTGCCGCGGTTAAGTCTTGTCGATGAATTGGAAACGAATGCTGGCGACCATCTCCGGTTCGGTTGATCAGGAACTCCTCCTGCGCAACGAGTATCTGGTGACGGAGAACCGGATTCTCAAGAACCAGATCAAGGGGCGGTTACAGCTCACGGACCCGGAGCGAATCAGCTTGGCCGAGATCGGCCTGCGTCTCGGCAGCAAAGCCCTGGAGGAAGTTGCGCAGAGTGTTCGACCTGAAACCATCCTCGCCTGGCACCGCAGGCTTGTCGCCAAGAAGTTCGACGGGTCCAAAAACCGCTCACCCGCCGGTCGTCCCAATACGGATAACTCCATCGAGGAACTGATCCTCAAGATGGCTCGTGAGAGCCGAAGTTGGGGCTATCGCCGGATTCGATCCGTAAAGGACGAGCTCCTGTCGAAAATGATTTTTTCCGCAGAAAGCTCTCTCCGCCACTGCCTTGAAAACTACGTGAATCATTTCCACGCGGAACGAAATCACCAAGGCAAGGGCAACGTGATCCTGTTTCCAGCGCCCGAGGATCGGATCAGTGAAATGTCAGGGGATATACAGACTCGAGAGTGCCTCGGCGGTCTCTTGAAATTTTATTACCGAGATGCCGCATAAGTTTTTTGTCCATAGGAGATGCACGCCAGCAAATCCGCCTCGATATTGCGAAGGTCCTCCCGTCTGTCGAATCCAGAATTCTCTGATCTTTTCCAGGTGGGCAGGCCAGTTCTGAATCCGTGCATTGAAAATGGGGCGGAGGATTTCGTGCTGGCGGACGTCCATATAGAACGGGCGGATCAATCGCTGAATGCCGTCACGCCCTCCAATTCGCCGGTAGAGAGTTGGAGAAACAACGGTCATTTCAGGCAGCCGGGTACGTGAGAGCTTATACGAGCAGAGTGCGGGCCCGTTGGAGTGCCTCGTCAATCTTGCCAACCTCCTTGCCACCGCCGCGGGCAAAGTCGGGTTTCCCACCGCCCTTGCCACCAATAATCGGAGCAATCGCCTGGATGATCTTACCCGCCTGAACTTTCGCCGTGTAGTCCGGCGAAACCCCTGCCAGCAACGCAACAGATCCATTCGCATGTCCAGCCAGCACGACGACGCCGTTGAATTGCCCGCGCAGCGTATCGATGAGGGTCTGGAGTGCGTCGCTGTCTGCGGCTCCAAGATTGGCGGTAATCGTTGGAAAACCATTTACTGTGGTGGCACGCGCCATTAGTTCCTTCGCATGCCCGGCCGCTTCCCGTTGTTGAGCCGCCCTAAGCGCCTTCTCGAGTTCCTTCTGTTGAACGAGCAGTGATTCAACCTTTTTTTCCAACTCGGCTATCGGAGAATTCACGCGGATCGCCAATGCCTTGATCAGATCCGTATCCCGACGGCCCGCTTCCCAGGCACTAAGTCCCGCAACGGCTTCAATGCGTCGTATCCCCGCGGCGACGGCTGCTTCACTAATGATGCGGAACACACCGATCTCCCCCGTCGAACGCGTATGCGTGCCGCCACACAACTCCATCGAGTAACCGTCGAGTCGGCCCGCTCCGCCATCGATCTGCACGACCCGGACGACGTCCCCATATTTGTCACCGAAAAACTGCATCACATCTTTCCGGCTTCGAATGTCCGCGTACGGCACCTCGGACCACGAGACCGAGCCATTTTCAATGATGCGTGCATTGACCAACCGTTCCACATCCAGCAACTGCGCCGGCGTGAGAGACGCATGGTTGAAATCAAACGTCAGCTTTTCTGGCGAGACGGCGGAACCCTTTTGGGTGGCCTCGGGACTGACAACTTCATGGAGAGCCCAATGAAGCAGGTGGGTGACGGTGTGGTGACGTTGAATTGCGGCACGGCGCCGGGCATCGACAGCGAGGTGGACGTGTTGGCCGATAATCGGCGCATCTCCCGGCTCGATAAAGTGCAGCCAGGTGTTGCCGGATTTCCGTGTTTGGAGGACGTGCCAACGCTGGCTGCCCGCAGTCAAATCACCGGTGTCCCCAACCTGCCCGCCCATTTCCGCGTAACAAACGGAATTATTCAACACGACAGCGGTCTTGTCTTTGATCGACACCACTTCCAGAACAAATGCGCTCGTGTTCTGATGGTCGAACCCGAGAAAGTGAGTCGGCGTCTTCGTTTCGATTTGGGATAGTTCGATGACCGTCTTCTTCTGAGACGCTCGAGCCCGAGCCCGTTGTTCGTCCATGAGAGTATTGAATCCAGCGACATCGACCGTTAGGCCGCGTTCGCGAGCCATCAACTCCGTGAGATCCAGGGGGAAGCCCTGTTCATCATACAATCGGAAGGCAACTGCTCCGGAAATGTTGCCGTGAGTCGCCGTCTCATTGAAGAGCTCAATCCCCCGATCCAGCGTCTTGTTAAAGCCGACCTCTTCGGTCTGCAAAACCTCCTTCACCGTCGATAGGCGAGCTCGGATCTCCGGGAAAATGTCCCCCATCGTCCGTGCCGGCACCTCCGCGAGTTTGTAAAAAAACGGTTCCCGAAACCCAAGCGTGCGTCCGTACCGAACCGCCCGGCGAAGAATCCGGCGAAGGACGTAATTGCGGTCGGTGTTGCCCGGCAAAATGCCATCGGCCACTGCGAAACTAAGTGTGCGAATGTGGTCGGCAATCACCCGGAATGCGATGTCGATCTTCTCCTGTTCGGTGTGCTCAATGCACCCCGCCTTAGGAAGAGTCGATGCGTACTTCTTGCCACTCAACAGTTCGATGGCATCGAAGATCGGCCGGAAGATGTCGGTCTCATAATTCGAAATGCGTGCATTCTGAAAGTCGGAAAACCCATTCGTGCCCTGGATAATCGAAGCCACGCGCTCAAAGCCCATCCCGGTATCGACGTGCCTGGCAGGCAGTGCCGAGAATGTGCCGTCCGGGTTGGCATTGAACTGGATGAACACCAGGTTCCAGATTTCGATGCATCGGGCGTCCCCCTTGTTGACCAGTTGCCCCCGGGTATTACCGCCGGGTGTAAGATCCACATGAAGCTCGGAACACGGACCGCACGGACCCGTTTCACCCATCATCCAAAAATTATCCTTCTTGTTGCCGTTGACGATGTGAACCGTGGGGTCCAATCCGGCGTCGCGGAAATGCCGGGCCCACAAGTCCCACGCCTCCTCATCAAATTCGCTAGGATCCCCCGTGGCTTTGTCCGGCTGATACACGGTGGCGTAGAGGCGATTCTTGGGAAACCGCCACACCTCGGTTATGAGTTCCCAGGCCCAATCGATCGCTTCCTTCTTGAAATAGTCTCCAAACGACCAGTTCCCCAGCATCTCGAACAGCGTGTGGTGATAGGTGTCGAGTCCGACATCATCCAGGTCGTTGTGTTTGCCTCCGGCTCGGATACATTTCTGGGTATCCGCAGCCCGGGTATCCAGGCCCGGCACCGCGCCGGCCCACTTCGACACGTCCGCCTTCTTTTGGCCCAGAAAAATCGGCACGAACTGGTTCATGCCAGCGTTGGTAAACAGCAGGTTCGGGCTGTCGGGCATGAGGCTGGACGAGGGCACGAGCGTGTGCTGCTTCGATCGGAAAAAATCGAGAAAACTCTGACGGATCTCTGAACTAGTCATCATGGGTGGCAAGGACGGCATGGAGTGCATCGACGATGTCTCAGCCCGAAGGCACCAAGGAACGGATTGGCGTCTCCGGCCGAAACAAACAGGGGGAGAGCGTAGGGAAAATGTGCCGGGGAGGCGAGGCGGAACTTTTAAGATTCACGGAGCTGCCGGCGTTCAGGTTTCCGGTTCCGAACGGAGCTGATTCAACCGCACCAGTCGGGCGAAGGATCGGTTCGCGGCGACCAATTCCTTCCAGGTCCCCTGTTCAATCAGACGGCCCTGGTCGAGAACGACGATCCAATCGACATTCCGGACCGTAGAAAGGCGGTGAGCGATCACCACCACAGTTCGGCCGGCGGTGGCATTCTCCAGCGCGCGCTGCACCTCCTGCTCCGAGGCGGAGTCGAGGGCCGAGGTTGCTTCGTCGAGAATCAAAAGGCGCGGGTTGCGAATCACCGCCCGGGCAATCGCAAGCCGCTGGCGTTGTCCACCCGAAAGCATCGCGCCACGCTCGCCCACGACAGTGTCGACCCCGAGGGGGAGGCTGGCAATCATCTCGGAAAGATACGCCGTATCGAGCGCCGCGTGAATCTCCGCGAGGGTTGCATTGAGAAGGCCATAGGCAATGTTGTGGGCGATTGTATCGTGAAATAAGAAGGGCTCCTGTTCCACCAGGGCCAGGTTGTGATGCCAGGATTCGGGAGAAAATTCCCAGTAGTCTCGCCCATCCACCCGAATGCAACCGGAGCTCGGCGCGCGCAATCGGAGCAGCAAACTCGCCAGTGTGGTCTTGCCCGACCCGGAGCTCCCGACTAACGCGACCCTTTTCCCAGCCGGAATGGAAAACGACACATTGCGGATCGCCTCCCGCCCGTTTGGATACGAATAGCACAGGTTTTCAAAGCGGATCTGCTCGCGCACTCCACCAAAGACCTCCGTGCCAAATGGCTTCCAGGGAAACCTCGGCTCCAGCAACCACCTCTCCAGCTCGCGCAGCGACCCGAAGGCGAAAGTTGCCATGCTGTAGTGGGTCATCAACTGGTTCAACACCGGCAGCGTCCGTATCAGCATCATGCCGATGACCATTAGCGCTGAGGGTTCGATGTATTTCGGGGCAATGAGCCAATGATAGGCCACCACCACCACGATCATCGAACCGAACATCCCCATGGACTCAGCCAAGGGCAGGATGCTGGAGTTGGCGGAGCGGCCGGCTTCCTCAGCGGTCGACAGGACATCGTTTGCTTTCTCAAATGCAGCCGTCGTATGGGCTTGAGCTCCCGTGGCTCGAATCACTCGGATTCCAGCCGTAGCCTCGGAAATCTGGCCCGCCAGCATCCTATAGTTATGTACCACCTCGATCCCGATCCGTTTCAGCCGGCGGTGCAGCAGGGATGCTGAAAATGCGACAACGAAGACCACAAGCGCCAGGCCGGCAGCCACCTGCCAGGACTGGCTTACTGCCGCGATGAGGTACGCCATTGCCACGGTCAGGCGCAACACCATGAGCACAAGATTTTCAATCGCCATGGAAGATTGCTGGATGGTGGAGGTGAACGCCGAGGCGATCTCTCCCGATTTCCGGGCCTCCAACACCCCGAGATCCATCTGCTGCAACTGAACAAAGAGGTCGGTGCGAAGATTTCGTACAATGCGCATCAACAAACGGGCGATGAGTCTCAGGCTCATCAGCTGGACCTGCGCCTTGACAAGGACCACGAGCGCGATGAACGCGCAAAATATCCCGATGTAAAATGTGAGGCTGTGTCCGGGGAACATATGCTGGACACGCCCAGCGAAATCGAACAATCCCTTCACGGGTCGCCCACTCTTGGCGCCCTCCGCGGACAGGAGTAGATCAATCAACGGAACGAGCAGGGCAACACCGAATACCTCCAGGACTGCCGCAAGCTGGGTCGTGAAGAACGCGGCAACCACGAGCCCACGCCCCGGGCGCATGTGGCCGCGCAACCGCCGCACCAAGTTTAACAGTTCAAAAAAGTTTCGAAGATGCCCCATTTCGTCATTAAGCGTTCGCCCGCTGCAGACGTGCGACCGGTCTCCAAAGTGTGCGGCATCGCAACTCACCGTGTCGAGCTCCCCTAAGCCTCCCACCAGCAAAAAGCCCCTTCCTCGCGGTCCATTCCCAGCCTCGCCGTGCCAACGCCTGGGCCACTTCGTCCCTGCACGGTGGCATTCCGTCGCAACCTGACACAGTTCGCCACGAACCCGCAAAGGGTCATCGCCTGATTTGCAGCGCCTTGCGATGGCACGGGTCGATTCTACGTAGGCGGCACACCTTACGCTCAAGGAAGCGAGCGCGGGATTCCGCGGAACGAATAACAAGACAAAACTGCAATAAGAAAGGAACAAAATGAATCTAAATAGCGTCTGCCGCTCCAATGCCACTCCTGGCTTTCAGCCCTTTGACAGCCTTCACAACCAGCTGGAACGTCTGTTCAATCCTACGTTCGGTTATCGAACGGAATCGGGCCAGCCAGACCGCCCTTATACGCCTTCACTCGATGTGACGGAAAACAAGGACAGCATGGTCGTGAGTATCGAACTTCCGGGCGTCGCCAAGGAAAATGTTCAGGTGACCTTCGATGACGGGGTATTGAGCATCTCCGGCGAGCGCAAACAGAAGACCCACTCCGAAGACGCCACCTGCCACCTTCGGGAACAGGTCCAAGGTCGCTTTGAACGTCATGTACATCTTCCCAAGCCGATCGATGTCGCCGCTGTTAAGGCCGCCTACAAGGATGGGGTGCTGACGATTACCCTCCCCAAGGCTGCCGAGGCCCGGCCTCGTCAGATTAATGTGGTAGGGAACTAACAAGTGTTGTCGGCGCGGAATCAATCTGCGTTGGCACCTGCTGGGAACAACCCCGCATCGGGAAACCGGTGCGGGGCATTTGCGTTCGAGGTGACGTCGGTCGGGCCGCAACAGACGTCGACGCCACGAAGCCCTCAGGAGAAGCCCGCGTTTGGCGAACTTTGCCATTTACTCGATTACCGCAGCTTGCGATGAACTCTGAGACTTGGAAAAACCATAGAGTCTCGTAATGCCCTTGAACATGATGCCCAATGCAGCCCGTCATCCTCTTCCATCGTGTTTCGCACCGACTCATCGCACCGCTGGCCGTCGGATGCTGTTTCTCTTGCTATCTCTTTCCATTGCCTGCCAAGCCCGGGCCGCGGAAGCTCTCGGCACCTTTGACGGACGGTCCGATATCGGCAGACCGTCGCGCCCCGGATCGATCGAAATCGACAGCGTCGCCCAAACCTACCGGGTGACCGGTGGCGGTGCCAACATGTGGTTCACGAACGACGCCCTCCATTTCGTCTGGAAAAAGGTCTCGGGAGATCTGTCGCTCTCCGCAAATCTTGAGTTCCTGGGCAACGGGTTGGATCCCCACCGCAAGGCGTGCCTGCTGATCCGCCAAAGCCTGGACAGCAATGCCGCTTACGCGGATGCGGCATTGCATGGAGATGGTCTGACCTCGCTTCAATACCGCGAAACCCAAGGTGGGCCAACTCGCGAAATCCAGTCAAACGTCAGGAGCCCGACCCGGCTGCGACTCGAGAAGCGCGGGCATTATATCTCCATGTCGATCGCACGCGCCGGGGATTCTCTGCAGCCCGCCGGCGGTTCCATTCGCCTGGTCCTAAACGAGCCATTCTATGTTGGCCTGGGAGTTTGCGCCCACAACGACACCACCCTTGAAACCGCCGTCTTTTCCCAGGTGGAACTTACCGCCAGCCTGGACCAATCGCTGACGACAAACTCGAAACCCCGCGTCATCAGCACGCGCGCTGGGGCTAACCTGTTTCGGCAGCAGATTCAACCCGTGCTCCGAGAGTTCTGTTTTGACTGCCATGCAGAGGGCGCCCGCAAAGGAGGAGTTGCCTTCGATGAGTTCAATTCCGACCAATCCATCCTGGAAGATCACAGCCTGTGGTTCAAGGCCTTGAAAAACGTCCGGGCCGACGTGATGCCCCCTGCAAAAAGCCTCAGCCAAACGCAACGAAACGCGCTCATATTGAAGCATGGATCAAATCTGCTGTCTTCAAGGTCGACCCGGAGAATCCGGATCCCGGACGTGTCACCGTGCGCCGACTGAACCGGGTCGAGTACCGGAATTCCATCCGTGATTTAATTGGCGTCGACTTTAATTTAGAGGCCGAATTTCCGGCGGACGACATCGGGCACGGTTTCGATAATATCAGCGATGTTCTCACGCTCTCGCCGATGCTTTTGGAGAAATATCTCAACGCAGCGAAAGCCGTGGTCACTCGGGGAGTGCCTGCTGTTCCGCGAATTCCGGCGGAGGAAATAATCGAAGGCCACCGGTTTCACTCCACCACAAGCCTTTCTCCGGCTGAAGGCATATCCATCGATCAATTCATCGCCCGTCAGGTGGGTCATCTCACCCGGTTTCCGTCTCTTGAACTTGCGAGCGACGCCACCCGCGGTTCCGGTGCGTGCGACTCCGGCTACGCGTGCGCCTATCAGTACAATATTTCGTGGAGTTCACCGACCACTCCCCGGTCTCCGGAAACCAATCTACGCCTGCTCTTCGAACGTCTTTTCGGGGCAGGCGCACCCGGGCAACGACAGGAAAACCTGAAACGACGTCAGCAAGAACAACGCTCCGTTCTCGATTTCGTGCTGGAGGACGCCCGCAGAATGCAGCGCCGGCTTGCCCCCCGCGACAACGACAAACTTGCCCAATATCTGAACGGAATCCGCGAGGTCGAAACTCGTATCGAACGGGCCGAGCAGTTCGGGGAAATCCGCGATCCCATTATCGATACACCGGCTGGAATCCCGTCAGACCGTGCGCACTACGTTCAATTGATGTTCGATATGATGGTGCTCGCATTCCAGACCGATTCCACCCGGGTCGCCACCTTGATGCTGGGTCACGATGGCGACAACCGGTCTCTCTCGGAAATCGACATCGCCGAGGGCCATCATGACCTTTCCCATCATTTCAACGACGCCGGCAAGATTCAGAAGATTTCTGAGATTGATCACTGGTATGTGGAACAATTCTCACAGTTCCTCCAAAAGCTCAGGGACACCCCGGATATTGATGGCCAATCTCTGTTGCACAATTCTGTGGTGCTATACGGCAGCGGCAACGCCGATGGAAATAAGCACACGCACTCAAACCTTCCGCTGATCCTGGCGGGCGGAGGAGGAGGAATGATCACCCTCGGTCGCTATCAACGCTACGGCTCACAGCCCGCCAGCAACCTTTTCTTGAGTCTGGCCGATCGCATGGGTGTGACCGGATTGGAACGGTTCGGAGATTCCACGGCCCGGCTCGGCGACATTTGACGGCTCAATCAGGAGCTCGCGCTCGTGTATCGGGCGAGGGACCACCGCCACATCACCTCGCTAAAACCAAAGCAGACCACCGCCAACCCCAATAACATCAGCACCGATTGCACGGACTCCAGCTTAGCCAAAATCAGGCGGGCCGGCACGTTGGACACCAGGAGCACCGGCAGTACCCAAGTGAACATCATCCGATAGACCCCCCGGAAGGCGGTATCGGGAAGACGGGCAATGTTGAACAAATTATAGTAGCCCCAGACGATTCCCTGAGCGCGGACGGTCCAGAAACTAATCGTCGCCAGCAGAAACATTAACGAATAGTGAATCATCACTCCGGCGGCTGACAGGACTCCAAATCCGGCGACCTGCAGCAGTGATGGGTGCAGATGCATCTGCCGGCCGGCGTAGGCCATGACAGCCAGCCCCAAGGCCGCATTGAGGTAGTTGCCCCAGTCAACCTTGCGGAGTGAGATGAGGAACCGGGTATTCACCGGCAGTAGCAGCATGAAATCAAGGCGGCCGGTCCGGATATGCTCGCTGAGATCGGTGATATTGGTCAGGAAGAGGGCGGTAAACAGTTGTTGAATGAACTGATTGCAGCCCACCAATAGCACTACCTCCCACTTCGACCAACCCGCAATGCTATCCGTATGCGTGTACAGCACGGTCATGAAAGACAATTGCAGGGCGAACCAGAGAGCCTCAACCAGGATCCACAAGAGGAAATTAACCTTGAATTGCATCTCTCGGACCAAGGAATTCCTCCAAAGGGCTCCGTATAAGCCCAAATAGCGCTTCAACGTGGCCGTCATTCCAAAGTTCGGTCGTGGATCCCGCACGTGTTCATCAGCGGGATTCCAGGATCCGAGGCGGACCGGCAAATCGCCGGCATTCCCAGCCAAACCAGACGGCCAACATGACTCCTGTTGTCCCGCCCACAACGCCCACCGCGTGCGCCTCGGGAGGGGTGAGGCCAAAGGCTGCCACTGCAAAATCATAGGCTCCCCCGTTGATCGCGCCGAGAACCGTGACCAGACCCGCCAGGTTTAGCCATGCGGTAACCCAGCCACACGCTCTCCCACCCAAAATGGAGCTCCAATGATACAGCCCACTCGACGCCAGGACACTCTTTCCGCCACCGCATCTCACAAAACCTCCCGATACAACTGACGGAATTCAGCCGCCATAACGGGGACCGCATTGGTCTTGTGGCACGGATCTTCCACCGCCTGCGCCACCAATGCCTCCAGTTGTTCCGGTTTCACACCGTGCTCCCGAAGACGCGTATTCAGGCCAAGGTCGGAAAGGAAGGCTCCAATGAACTCAATGGTGAGGCGGTCCGCTTCCTCCGCCGGACATTTCAGAACCTCGAGTCCGCACGCGGTTCCCACCCGTCGGTATAGACCTGGCTTATGCCGGGCACAGAACTTCATGCCGGCCACCAGGCACAGGGCGTTTGCCAACCCGTGGTGCATGCCACACAGGGTGGAAAGGGGATGAGCCAGCGAGTGCACAACACCCAGATCTTTCTGGAATGCCACCGCCCCCATCGCCGCAGCCGCCAGCATGTGACCCCGCGCCTCGAGATCAGCCCCGTTCCGATACACCCTTGGCAAGGCTTCGATCACCAGCCGCACACCCTCCAGTGCAATACCATCACACATCGGATGGAAAGCCGGGCAGGTATAGGACTCGATGCAATGGGTCAGCGCATCGGCTCCCGTCGCCGCCGTCAGCTTGGGCGGCAGGCCTGCCGTAAACTCCGGATCGAGAAGGACCCAGTTCGCCAGCAACCCCGGCGTGAAGAGCACCGCCTTGCGTTTCGTGGCCGTAAGCGTAATGACTGAACTTCGCCCCACCTCGCTCCCCGTTCCCGCCGTCGTCGGAATGCAAACGCAGGGGGCAAGCCCCGACCAGTCGTCATCCCATCGAAACTCCCCGAGCTTCAAATCCAGCCTCTTGAGAAGCAACCGAATAGCCTTCCCAACATCCAGTGCGCTGCCACCGCCGAAGGCGATGACACCGTCGCATCCGTGCCGACGATAGGCTTGCGCACCCGCCGTGACATCCGGTTCCAGCGGATTCGGATGGACCCCGTCGAAGAGAAACCAGCTCCTGCCCTGCCCCTCCCCTCCCAAAGCCTCTACCAGCAGTGCAAACGCGGAGGTCGGAAGCAGCCCCGGATCGGTCACAACCAACGGGCGCCGAATACCCAGACTAGGAAGCTGAGTTGCCAGTTCGCGGCGAGCGCCGATTCCATAGAGTGTCCGGGTCGGAAAGGAAAAAGAGGCAAGACTCATTGGGCCACCCTCTCGGAGTGGACCGCCACAGGGCAATTCAAAAACTGAAACATGCCCCGGGTTCTCCGCAAAATGACCGCTGCTTAGCGACGGTGGGGGGAAGAATAGTAGCCAGGCGCCGCGGCCGATCGACGATCGAGCTTGCGGGTCGCCTTAAGTCGGACCTGCCGCCGACGGGTGGGGATGATGACGACGGAGCCTTCTCCGTAACCAGCCATCATGATCGAGTTCAGCTCCTAGTTGTCCACCGCCGCGCCGACGAGCTGCCGAAATTTCCAATCCGTGTCGTCGTTACCGCCCTGGGTTTGTTTCATCAGGATACCAACGATTTTCTCCTTGGGATCGGCAAAATATTGCGTATTGAAGTAACCGCCCCATTCAAACGTGCCGGCACTGCCCTGACCGCCTCGCCCCACGCCTTTCTCCGTCACCACACCGAACGCGAGGCCGTAATGCGAGTTGCCGTCTCCGAACAGATCACCGGTTTGATTGCGCATCAGTGTGTCAATCGTCGTGCGGCTCAGAATGCGGACGCCGTTCAGCTCGCCGCCGTTGAGATACATCTGGAGAAACGTCGCGTAATCCTTTGCGGTGCTGCACAAGCCGGCGCCGCCCGAGAAGAAGCGCTTCGCGCCTTTGATCGGGTAGTCCGGGTCGTAAAACGTCACGGGGTAACGCACCCACTTGCCACCCTCGGGTTTTTGAACACTGACGAGGCGACCGGCCTTTTCCGCGGGCAGATAAAAGCCCGTGTCATTCATCCCGAGCGGCGTGAAGAGGTGGTCGCGCAGGAAGACATCGAATGGCTTGCCCGAGACGATCTCGATGAAATAGCCCAGCACGTCGAGCCCTTCGCTATACGTGAACTTCTCGCCGGGCTGATGATGAAGCGGCAGCTTGGCCAGCTTCTTGACGCTTTCACCAATGGTCACCGACCCGGTCGTGAACAAATCCGTGACGCCAGCCTTGGCATAGATCTTCTTGAAGCGCTCATCGCCGTCGATCACGCCGTAACCGATGCCGGACGTGTGTGTGATCAGATGCCGGAGGGTGATGGGTTTGCTGGCGGGCTCGGTGGTCCACGTCATGTCGGCGTCGTTAAACGTCTTCAATACTCCGGCATCCTTGAATTCGGGAATCCACTTCGAGATCGGATCATCGAGCTGAAATCGCCCTTCCTCCCATAAGATCATCACCGCCGTGGACGTGATCGCCTTGGACTGCGACGCAATGCGGAAGACGTCGTCCCGCTTGAGCGCACGGCCAGATTCGTTGTCCGCCAAGCCGAACGCCCGATGATAAACGATCTTGCCATTGCGCGCCACGAGGGCGACCGCGCCAGGAATGCGATCCTCCTTGATCGCGGTGCCAATCCGCGGTGCCAATCCGCGGTGCCAATCCGCGCCAACCGCTCGGCGGACATCCCGGCCCGCGATGGCGACGCCTCGGTCAACGGACGCGAGCGTTGGGTGGACTTGGTTTGCGGATACCCAGCTACCGGCGCGAAGGACAGTACGGCCGACAATGTTAGAAGGACAGTTCGCGATGACATTGCCGCTACGCTAACAAGTCGCGAGCCGAATGTCATTCTCAGGAATGGGAGTCACGGCGGACCGCAGTTCTTCGCGAATATCCGCGTAGCCGTCCGCAGAGTCCGCGTCGATCCCAACGACAGCGCCGGTGGATTTCACTTCCTCAATTCAAGAGAAAGAAGGCGGATGACGCATCAGGAACGAGGGTGCCCGCCTGAAAAGCAAAAGCCCCTGGAGAAATGCCAGGGGCCGTCCGTTCTCTTGGAATTGAGTCAACTTATCAGGCCCGTTCCATGTACTTGCCCGAGCGCGTGTCCACTTTAATTCTCTCACCGGTCTTGATAAACAGCGGAGTGGAAATCTGGATGCCTGTCTCCAGTATGACGAGCTTCTGAACGTTGTTCGACGAATCGCCCTTGATTCCTTCGGGAGCGTCCTTGACCGTCAGAATCACACTCGCCGGCAACTCCACCGCGACCGCCTTGTCCGCAACGAATGTGATCGTCACGGATCCGTTCTCCACGAGAAAATTCCGGCCGTCGCCCACCAACGCCGCCGTCACGGTTACTTCTTCAAAGGTCTCCGGGTTGGAGAAGACATAGTCCTCGCCCGATTTGTAGCTGAACTCCATTCGCGTGGACTGCAAAGGAACCGTCTCGACCTTTTCTGTCGAACTAAACCGGGTGTCCATGCTCTTGCCGGTGCGGATGCTCCGGATGATCGCCTGCACAAAAGCCCGGAGATTACCGGGCGTACGATGCTGGACTTCGAGGACAACACACACTTCGGTGTTGTGCACAATTGCCATGCCCTTACGGAGATCGTTAGCGGAAACGGACATAATTCGGATAAAGTCTGAACGCCCGGACCACCCGGACGGGTTTGGCAGATTACCGGGGGAGGAGTCCGTTGCAAGCCTGCTTTTTCCGGCAGTTCTCATTTTGCCGTCTATGAGGCAGGTCTCCAGCCTGCCGTCTCCGGAAGTCTCCGACTCCGCGGGGGGTGAAAAACCCTGTGACCGGCAGACCTGGAGGTCTGCCCCACGAGTTTGAATTCAATGAAAACGGCGGTGCTTTTTTGGAGGATTCCTGCGTTCGCTCTCCCGAAGGTCGAATCTTTCTTTTGAAAACCTCGCGCTTCCCGCCACACTCCGCCCTTCAAATCTCCGGCGGTCGGCGTTTTAGGCCCCGCCTCGACACGCATGAAACGCACGCATCATTGCAACGAACTCCGGCTCAACCACGCTGGGCAGACCGTCACACTCGAAGGCTGGGTTCATTCCCGGCGCGACCTCGGCGGCGTCCTCTTCATCGATCTCCGCGATCGAGAAGGCCGCACTCAAACCGTTTTCGATCCGTCGGATCTCGCTCCCGATGTCTTCGAAACCGCCGCCCGCCTGCATAGCGAATCCGTCATCCGCGTGTCCGGTCATGCCCGCAGCCGGCCGACCGGCACGGAAAACACCAAGATTGCCACCGGTCAGATCGAATTGCATGTGCGGGAACTGACGGTCCTGAATCACGCCGAGGTGCTACCCTTTTCGATCGACGACCCCGAGATCGCCAATAAGGTCAATGAAGAGCTTCGCCTTCAGTACCGGTATCTCGATCTGCGCCGACCGGAAATGCTGCGCAACCTCCGCCTGCGATCCAAGGTCGCCACCGCCACTCGAGTGTTCATGGAGGAACAAGGTTTCCTCGAGATCGAAACGCCGACTCTCTTCAAATCCACTCCCGAGGGTGCCCGTGAATTCCTGGTCCCCAACCGCCGCGATCCCGGCACGTTTTACGCCCTTCCGCAGTCGCCCCAGCAGTTCAAACAAATCCTCATGGTTGCCGGAGTGGAACGTTACTTCCAACTCGCTCGTTGCTATCGCGACGAAGACCTCCGCGCCGATCGCCAACCCGAGTTCACCCAGATCGACATCGAAATGAGCTTCATCGATCGGGAGGACATCTATGCCCTGATCGAAGGCCTCCTCAAGCGCGTTTGGAAAACCGCTCTCGGAATGGACATCCCGACTCCATTCCGCCGGATGCCGTTCGTCGACGCCTTGAACCACTATGGCATCGATAAACCCGACACGCGGTTCGGCATGGAGCTCGTGGATTTTACCGAGGAGTTCCGAACGTCCACATTCAAAGTCTTCAGTGGCGCCATCGCCGCCGGCGGCGTGGTCAAGGCTCTCAACGCAAAGGGCATGGCGAACGCCACCCAAGGACAACTCGAAACGATGACCGAGTACGCCAAGAGTTTCGGTGCCAAAGGCCTCGCCTTTATCAAGGTCGAAAACGGTGAATGGAAATCGCCCATCGTCAAGTTCTTCACCGCGGGAGAAAAAAGCGCCCTCAATTCCAAGCTCACCATTGAGGAAGGCGACCTCATCTTGTTCGCTGCCGACCAGTGGCTCAATGCCTGCGAAATCCTCGGGAAAATTCGCCTCTACTGCGCCGACGTTCTCAAATCTCAGGGTCGCCTCGTGATTGATCCGCTTCAGTTCAACTTCCTATGGGTCGTCGATTTTCCGCTCCTCAGTTTCGACAAGGAAATGAATCGTTGGTACTCCAGCCACCACCCGTTTACCGCTCCTGTCGAAGAGGACATCCCGCTGCTCAAACTCGATCCTAAAAAGGTCCGCGGCCAGCACTACGACATCGTCGTCAATGGGGTCGAACTCGGCGGAGGGTCCATCCGGATACATCAACCCGCCGTGCAAAAAGCCATCTTCGAGGAAATGCTCGCCATCCCGCCCGACGAAACAAAACTGCGGTTCGGCTACATGCTTGAAGCCTTCAAATTCGGCGCCCCGCCCCACGGCGGCATCGCCCTCGGATTCGATCGCCTCATCGCCACCCTCTGCGGCACACCCAGCATCCGCGATGTAATCGCATTCCCAAAAACTGCAAAAGGCACCTGCCTCCTGACGGATTCCCCAAGCACCGTCTCAGCGCGCCAACTCCGCGACCTGCACCTCGAAGTGAACGCGGCAAAGAAGGAAACCCCGACACCCTCCTGAGTTCATTTCAAAGAAACGGATTTCGTGAGGATTGACAGAGCTGACCGCCAACCGCCAGAAAGAGATCCAGCCATCACTTTCCCCGGGTATTGTGCTCGATCTGGAGCTGGCAAAGGGCTCTTTGCGCCTGGAGCTTCAACTGGGAGGCGCGCTCCAGTCCCTGGCCCAGACCGATGAGGCCCAGCAACGCGGCGCACATCCAATCCGATCCTTTCAACGCGATCGACGAGGGTAGCGCCTGCAGGATATAAGGGGCACCCACCAAACCAATCAGGCCGCCCAGGGCCGCAGACGTCACGCCAGACAACGTTGCTCGGAAATAGAGCCGAGTGGCACATTTTTGAATCACAGCCGGATCGTAAGGTATCATAACCGATCCGAAGCATGCCGGCGCGGGAAGCGGAATGACAGCACGGTGTGCCCTGGGTGCGTCGTGCGTGATCGATGGGGCCAGAGTTCGAGTACAATTCCTGCCGGTCGAGGCGGGCAATTCGACCACAACCCCTCACGCTCTCCGAGCCCGAACTGTTGCCCATTCCCGTAGTCGCGACGTCTGCTCCGCCATCGTGCGCGCCAACGGGATCATCTCCTGACCGGCCCGCAACAAATCGTCCGACGTGAGATTGTGGCCCGCGCCGAAGGCAGAATACAGGCCTGCCACGACAACCGCTTCGAGCTCCGCGCCGCTGAAATCTGGAGTGGCTGACGCAACCGCCTCGACATCAAATGATTCTGCCGGGCGGCCGCGCCGGTCAAGATGCACTCGGAGAATTTCGGCACGCCCGACTTCGTCGGGCAGGTCGACGAAAAAAATCTCATCGAATCGACCTCGCCGCAGCAGTTCGGGAGGCAGATGCGAAATGTCATTTGCCGTGGCGACCACGAACACCGGAGCGGTCTTTTCTGCCAGCCACGTGAGCAACGTGCCGAAAACGCGAGCTCCGGTGCCCCCATCGCTGGCGCCGCTGCTTGCCGTCCCCGCAAACGCCTTGTCAATTTCATCCACCCACAGCACGGCCGGAGAGACACTCTCTGCGACGGCGATCGCGCGTCGCACGTTCTCCTCCGAAGATCCGACGTAACTGCCGAACAGCCGACCCAGATCAAATCGCAAGAGAGGCAGCTGCCATTCGCCGGCGACCGCCTTCGCACACAGGCTCTTTCCGCAGCCCTGCACCCCGAGCAGGAGGACACCTCGTGGCGACGGCAGTCCAAACTCTCGTGCTTCCAACGTATAAGCAGACCGGCGTTGCCCCAGCCATCGCTTCAGCCCAGCCAGGCCACCCACATGATCGAATGCCTCCGATGGCACGATGTATTCCAGCAATCCGTTTTTCCTCACCAACTGTTGCTTCTCCGCAAACACCTCGCCCACGAGATCGCCTCCGAGCCGTCCATGCTTTACGAGCACTCGCGCAAAAACATTTTCCGTCTCCGCCCGCGTCAATCCCCGCGCCGCCTCCATCAACCGGTCCCTGCCTTCCGGATCTACCTCGACGCGCACCGAACCCTGATTCGCCATTTCCTCACTGATTTCATCGAGCAATGCGCCCAACTCCGCTCGATCTGGCAGCGGGAGCGACAACACGGTGATCTCCTTTTCGAGTTCGATCGGAATCATCAGTACCGGCGAGACCAACAGGATGGTCTTGAGACTGTTCTTCAGATGGAGGGCGATGTCCTTGAGTTTTCGAATGACCGCGGGATGCGCGGGACTCATCCACGCGTGAAGGTCCTTGAAAACAAACACCGCGGGCTCGACCTGCTCGAGAATCTGGTCCAGGGCAACGAGTGGATCCCGAGTCGCTGTGTTCCGATGCTTCGATTGAACATTTGTTCCCGCCGGCACCAGACCGCCCGTGCAGGTCCATTCAAAGACCTTCTTGTTCCGTCGCCCGGCAACTTCCAGGACCGCCTCCTCGGCACGGAGCTCTTCTCCCGTAAGCACGTACACCAACGGATATCGGGCACGGATCAGCAATTCCAGTTCTGCGGTGAAGGACACAAGACCTACTCGTAGCGGCAAATCGGGTAAAAAAGAAGCCTGAACCCGCTTCCCCCTCGACACCGGCCGATCCTCTCCAAATAGTTGTGATCGCATGAAACGTCCGAAAGCATACGCCGCCGCCGGCGTTGACATCGACCTCGGGAACCGGGTGAAAGCCACCCTGCCCCAACTGCTCGCCTCAACCCACCGGCCTGAAGTGCTCGGTAAAATCGGCGGATTCGGAGGCCTTTTTGCCCTTAATACGCGACGGCACCGCCACCCAGTCTTGGTCAGCAGCATCGATGGCGTTGGTACCAAACTCAAGATTGCCTTCGCCATGGGACGTCACGACACCATTGGCGAGGATTTGGTCAATCATTGTGTCAACGACATCGCGGTGCTCGGTGCTGAACCCCTCTTTTTTCTCGATTACCTCGGTACCGGAAAACTCGAGCCCCATGTCTTCACCGAGATTATCCGCGGCTTCGCCCGGGGCTGTGCCGCCAATGGCTGCGCCCTGATCGGTGGAGAAACCGCCCAGATGCCCGGCTTTTATCAGGCCGGCGAATACGACCTCAGCGGCACCATCATCGGGATCGTGGACAAGCCGGCGATGTTGACCGGACGCGAAATCCGTCGAGGAGACGTTGTCCTGGGCATCGGCTCCAGCGGGCTGCACACCAACGGCTATTCGCTCGCCCGAAAGATTTTTCTCGATCAGTGGAAATGGAAACTGAACCGCCGGGTGCCCGAGCTCGGGACGACTCTCGGAGAGGCATTACTCGCGGTGCATCTCAGCTACGGCCCACTGGTGCAGTCGCTCCTCCGCAAGTTTAATCGTCCCGGAAAACCTCGTGGCTTGAAGGGTCTCGCCCACATCACCGGCGGTGGATTCATCGACAATCTTCCCCGCGTGCTCCCCCAGAAATGCGACGTTGTCATTCGCAAGGGCTCCTGGGACATGCTACCGATCTTCCGCCTGATAGAGGCGCACGGTGGGGTTCCCGAAGAGGAACTCTACCAAGTCTTCAACATGGGAATCGGTATGACGGCGGTCGTGGCGGCCGACCAGGCGAATGCGGTGCTTCATGCGGTCCGCAAAGCCAGGTTTGCAGCATGGCACATCGGTGACGTCACCCAAGGCCGCGGCGTGTGCCGTGTCGAATGAACCGGTCTTTTGGAATAAAATGATCCCTTCTAGCACGAACGATCGGTTTTTTCAGCAGCTCGTGGCCATGGCCACTGGCTTGGCGTTCGCCGGGATGCTGGCATCGCTGGCGGCCGTTGAGGTTGGGGCCGGCGGGAAACTGGTGCTGCGCTGGCATTGGGCAATCGCGCCGCTGGTGATCCTCGGACTGGTCATCGGCGTCGGCTTCTGGCGCCTGGTTTTTCGTTCCGCCGCTCACGAAACCAATCTCAGTCACCGACGCCTCAGGCAAGCTGCCGCTGGACTGGCCGGCATGGCGATCACTTCGTTCCTTTATCCACTCCGATTCGTTCAGCCAGATCGACGAAACGAGGTCTTGATCGGCCTTGTACTGGCGATCGTCGTGTTGTCCTTTGTTGGCTGGCTTGTTTGGAAAACAATCAGCTGGGTCACCGAGAATGAACTGAAGGACGGTGAAAGTGAATAATCCACCGCGCAAAGACAAAGCCGCGCCCTGCGGCGCTCCGCACCTTAAGAGCGCCGGTTTACCAACAACTTCGGGATGCGCCCGAACTGAACTGCGGATGCGAGCACCACGGACCTTGACAGCGGGACGCGGTCACGTCTCATTTGAAGCATTCGCCGGAGTTGGATTGAGTTCTGGCAGTGCCTTTTTTAAGATCGGACCACGACGGGGAACTTAAAATATCTAGGAACAGTTCTTGACGCTTCCATCCTCCTCGCCTACGAAGGCCGCGAAATAAGAATAGGAAAACCCATGGCTGAAAAAACCATCGAGCAACGAATCAAAGATATCATCGTCGAGCAGCTCGGCGTGAACGCTGACCAGGTCACGCCCGACGCAAAGTTCATCGAAGACCTCGGTGCCGATTCGCTCGACACAGTGGAACTTGTGATGGCGCTTGAAGAGGAGTTTGGCTCCGAAATTCCCGACGAGGAGGCTGAAAAACTGGCCACCGTTGGCGACGTCAATAAGTACATCGAGGAACAGCAACGATAGGTTCCTGAAGCGGCCCATGCTGCAATTTTCACCGGGCAGACGGTTTCCCCCGCTGCCCGTTTTTCTTTTCCCACAAAGGCGATATCCGACACGTGGGTTCGCCCACGGTTGCTATCGCCGTTGCTGCAAAACGTCAATGTTTCGTGTTTCTTTGGATTCAAAGGCACCTAAAAGGTTCCATCGGGTATGGGAAATAACTGGTCAGATAGGCGGGTGGTGGTCACGGGACTAGGCGTCGCCAGCTCCTTGGGCAACGACGCCGCAACTCTGTGGCAAAATATCGTCGCTGGAAAATGCGGTATCGACCGCGTTTCCGCCTTTGACATTTCAGCCTACGATTGCCAGATCGCCGCCGAGGTGAAGAACTTCGACCCGACTCCCGCTTTTCCCTCGAACAAGGAAATCCGCCGAACGGATCGTTTCACACATTTTGGTGTTTATGCCGGGTGGGGCGCCCTCAAAGACTCCGGCCTGGACCTGAACACGGCAAACCTGGACGAAATCGGAGTCTTCCTCGGGTCCGGGATCGGCGGCCTCCACACGTTGGAGGAGCAACATACGATCCTGACCTCGAAGGGGCCCGGTCGAGTCTCCCCCTTCATGATCCCGATGCTGATCCTGAATATGGCCTCCGGACTGTTTTCGCTGTATTACCGACTTCGAGGACCCAATTTTGCGACTTGTTCTGCCTGCGCCACTGCCACCCACGCTATCGGTGAAGCCTGGGCCATCCTCAAGCGCGGTGACGCTCAGGTTATGTTTGCCGGTGGCACCGAAGCGACCGTTGTGCCCATGGGAATGAGCGGTTTCGCCGCCATGAAGGCGATGAGCACGCGGAATGACGCTCCCCAGAAATCCTCACGCCCATTCGATCGTGACCGTGATGGCTTTGTCATGGGCGAAGGGGCCGCCGTGGTAGTCCTGGAGGAATTGAACCATGCGCGCAAACGCGGAGCCCGCATCTACTGCGAACTGGTCGGGTACGGCAACACCGCCGATGCCAACCACATGACCGCTCCACACCCGGAAGGCGAAGGGGCGATTCGTGCGATGAAAATGGCGCTTCGGCATGCGAGCATGGCCACCGATCAAATTGACTACGTGAACGCCCACGCCACGAGTACGCCGGTCGGAGATATCTGTGAAACTCGGGCTCTGAAGAACCTCTTTGGATCCCACGCACGGAAACTGGCCATCAGCTCAACCAAAGGCGCAACAGGCCACATGCTCGGCGCTGCCGGCGGCATCGAGACCGTCCTCTGCTGCAAGGCGATCGAATCGCAGGTCCTGCCCCCCACCATCAATCTGGACAATCCAGACCCCGAATGTGACCTGGACTACATTCCGCACACGGCGCGCGAGCAACGATTCAACACGTTTATGAATAATTCGTTCGGCTTCGGCGGCCACAATGCCGTGGTCGTCGGACGCCGGTTCACGGGTTGACGGGGCGGGCGGGCTTCAACGAAATGAAGACTCCGCGCTCCATTCTTGCAGCCTTGCTCCGCTTGGTTGTTCTCCTCACCGTGGCCGGTTGCGGCGACGGCAGCCACGGGAAGCAGACTTCTGGAGCATCGGTTCCGATCAAGCACGAGCACACACCACCCCACAGCGGCACCGCAATCGAATTGGGCAGCGAGTCCTTCCATCTTGAGCTTGTAAGAGATCCAGAAGCCGGAGTGTTGAAGTGCTATATCCTAGATGGACAATTGGAGAATTTCGTTCGAGTGGCAGATCTCAGCTTTATCGTTAATGTCACCGTGGCTGGAAAAACCGAACGTCTGACTTTTAGCGCTGTGGCGAATCCAGCCACAGGAGAAACCGCAGGTGACACCTCGTTATTTGAGGTCCACGCGGACTGGCTACGAACCACAAGCCAGTTTGAAGGGGAACTGGTTTCGTTGACGATTCGCGGCACGCGATTCGGCCCAGTGCCGTTCCAGTATCCCGAGGGCAACGAAGGAAAGCCCCCGAAGTAATCCTGAAAATCCCGGCCAACCGAGCTACTTAAGCGGGGCCCACTTTTGGTGTTGGTAACGGTTCCAGACCCAGACGAAGTCGGGATTCTTCTTGTCACCGCCTGCCCAGAAGAAGCTATCCGTGCCCTTTGAGGAATCGGTGGCGGCTTTGATAGTCCTGGGGTCGATCCACTTGTGCCCTTCTGCGTGGTTGTCAGAGAACGAGAAGGTGCTCCAGGATCCATGGAAAATGGCGAAGGGATCCACCCATCCCGGGGATCCCACATTGATAACCCAGGTCCCGAGGTTGGAGCTGCGTGAGTCGGATTCCTCGATGAATACCATCGATTCCGAGGGATTCAAGATTCCGCTGGATTTCACAAAGGGTGGCTGAATGGTTGGCTCCCAGCCGCCGCCGTTCATTCCCTCTGCTTTGGAATAGCTGTCGTACGCCCAGCCTTTTCCAGGGCTGCGATTCTTTGTTCGGAGATCACCGGGGCAGTGGTAGGCAGCAAAGGCGGTGCAGAATTTCCAAATGGGTCCGTTGCTGAGGCCCTTGCGGACGCGGCTTTCCGCCTCGGCCCGCGTAATGTTTGCCGTGATATCCGGGCTTGGCCCGGGCCAGTAACCGCCACCGTTCATGTTCCCGCCATTCCACTGACTCGGGGCCAAGACATCGCGGTTATCCTCGGCATACATGTACCAGCCAAGGTTGAGCTGCTTCTGGTTGTTCAAGCATGCCGCGCCTGTGGCCTTCAGTTTTGCCCGGGTGAGAGCGGGCAGGAGCATACCCGCCAAAATGGCGATGATCGCGATGACGACGAGGAGCTCGATCAGCGTAAATGCTCTGATGCCCGGTTTACCGAGCGTAGGGAACGAGGCGGCTTTCATGATTTCAAAACGTGTTCGTGTGGACGGAATATCAAATAGCAGAGATTCGTGGAATGGAAAGAGGGAAAATGAGAATCGCCCCGGCGAGTAACAAGGGTCCGCAAGGGATGGATCGCGTCGCCCTGAATCATAGGGTAATCTGCGCCTGCAGGAAAACCCAGTCGGCGTCGTGTGAGCCCCCGAGTTTCTGGAATGTATGATTGATATATCCGCCTGTCAAAAAGTGACCGTAGCCACCTTGAATTTGGAGGAACTTCGTGGGCGAATAGGTGGCGATGAGGTCCAGTTCCTGGCCCGCGAAAGATCCTCCTTGTGAACGGATGCCATAGCCGCTGGTCGTGCGCGGCGCCTGGTTGGCCTGGTACAAGAAATCACCCGTCGTCGTCATCCAGAAGGCGTTGTAAATGGCGGCGATAGTCAAGCCTTTCACCGGCGCGACCGTGACCTTAAAGTAGGGATCGAGGGTGTTCTGCCACGATAGAAAATCCATCGAACCGTAGAACTTGTGGTTCGTCGCAAAGAGATTCACAAACGTTGTGTGTTTGGTATCGCTCGGATTGTCGTCCCCGGAGCCGTAGTCGAAGCCCAGAGCCGCGCGCGGCTTCCAGTCTACCTTGCTGAAGGTGTAGCCTCCCTCGATGTGCGTCGCGAACGCAACGTGGTTCAACCGCTGGCCATTCACGGCGCTCGGAGTTTTCGCCGCATACTCAAAATTGCCAAACTGCCCGGCAAACTCCCCGTTGAAATCCCAGCCGTTCAGCTTCCCAGGCAAGGTCTGGAAACGCATTCCGACCGTATAGATGTCGCGGGGTGTATTGCCCTTGACGCCCGTGCCGATGGCCGTCGGCGAATTCACGCTGGCGTTGTCGGCCAGGAAATACAGCTGCAATTCCGTCTTCGGCACCACCGCTCGGCTGGAGCTGTAAACGCCGGAAAACCAATCGTTCCAGTTCGGTTGATTGAACTGACCATCCTTGGGGATGACGACCCGGCCACTAAAGGCATCCACCCACAGTTGACCCTGCTCGTAATGGAGCTTTGCTGATTCAAACGTGCGGCCGATATTGTCCCAGTCAAAGGCCCCGATGAGGCGCTCATCACCGTAGGACAGCTCCTGCCGCCCGACCTTAAGCGATACCGGCAGTGCTTCGGTACCGCCAACATTGACATAGCCTTGATGCAAGTCGAAGGGACCGTCGGCCTGTGGTTTGGGCCTGCGGGCATCACCGATGTCCTCGCTGTTCTGGCCCGCGCCGTAAACGGTGAACCAATCCGCCGGCGACCAACCGAGATGGACGCGGGTGCGCAGGAGCAGGAGGTCGTTTCCACTGACAGGAGTGTTGGCACGAAAGTCGACCGCCGTCGCTCCGGCGCCAGGTACGGCGAAATAAGTTTGATCCAGATAGCGCATTCGGAACTGCCCGCCGAGTTCGAAGGAACTGAAGTTGGTGTCTTGTTCGCGCAGCCAATCATTCACGAGGCCGGCACTGGCGGACGGCGAGGTCGCGACCGGGGCGGAAGCCTGCACGGCAGGCGTTTGGGAGTACATGGCCCCACGGCTGAGCAGCAGGCTGAAAAACGGATTCGGATTCCTGCGCCGGGAGGAGTTGATCATGCGGACAGGCTATCGAAGCAGCCGCCGAGAACCTTGATCCACGTCAACCCTCGAAGAGAAAAAAGGACAGGTCAGTCGTGAAAAATGCTCAGCGATAGAGCCGCGGCGGCATCCAACTCAATGCAGAGGAGCCGATCATGCATCCACTCCGAATTTTCAGAGAAAGTTATTTAGCTTGAAACCGTGCCA
Organism: Pedosphaera sp.; assembly: GCA_009695205.1. Classification (GTDB taxonomy): domain Bacteria; phylum Verrucomicrobiota; class Verrucomicrobiia; order Limisphaerales; family UBA9464; genus SIBK01. The sequence goes on from SIBK01000015.1 coordinate 46,425, forward strand.
CACGCGATAGCTCAATATGCCTGAAGCTAGACACTTGTCCGCAATCCGTACTCTGATAAATATCTTATTATGGTTAAAATTCCTGTCGTCCGCTGGGGCCAGCCGTACGAGAGCCTCGAACTCGACAGCGTCGTCGACTTTGTCACCGGCGAAACACTCGCCAAGGTGAGTCAGGCCAATCCCGGATTCATGGCCAAAGACATGAAGAAGGCGCCGCGCGCCCGCTCGGTGTTGCGCGAAATTCCGATTCGCCAGCTTGTCCAGATCATGAAGAAGGCGGCGGACCTCTACCGCGACGCCACGCTGCCGATGGGCGACGGTGTGCAGACGCCGGATGATTTCGCGCGGCAGCAATCGGCGTCCACAGGCCTGCCAGAGCACATGTGCAAGTTCAACATGTCGAAGAACCACTTCGTGCTTTCGAACATGGACCGCATACTCGACTGCCTCACGCGCGGACTGCCGTTGGACATCCTCACACGCGGGTACGGGGTCGAGGGCCGCGACGTGGTCGTGAGCTATCAGGCGCAGTCGCCCGTGATCGGGTTGGTGCTGCCGTCAAACTCGCCCGGCGTCCACACGCTGTGGTTGCCCGTGATTCCCATGCAGGTCGGGCTGGTCCTCAAGCCCGGCCCGCAGGAACCGTGGACGCCCTATCGCATGGCCGCGGCGTTCTTCGAGGCCGGCGTGCCGCGCGAGGCCATCAGCATTTATCCCGGCGGCGCGGAGATGGGCGCCGAGGTCGTGAGCCGTGTGGGACGTGTGAAAATTTTCGGCAGCACGGACACGGTGAAACGCTATCACGGCAATCCCTGCGTGCAGGTTCACGGGCCGGGCTTCAGCAAGATTCTGCTGGGCGACGACGTGGTGGACGAATGGCCGAAGTACATCGACCTGATGGTTGACAGCGTTTATCTGAATAGCGGGCGCGGCTGCATCAACTGCTCCGGCGTCTGGGCCTCGCGCCACACAAAGGAAATTGCTCAAGCCCTGGCTGAACGGATGGGACCCATCGACGTGAAGCCGCCGGATGACCCGACCGCGGCGCTCGCCGCGTTCACCGTGCCTGGCCAGGCGCAAGGCGTTCATGCGTCCATTCTCGAGAAAATGAAGGAAAGCGGCGTAACCGACATGACGGCGAAGTTCGGCCCGCGGTTGGTGGAGAAGGAACGTTGTGCATACTTGCGCCCGTGGGTGATTCACGTCGATTCGCCCGAGCGCAAGATCGCGCAGACCGAATACATGTTTCCCTACGTGACCGTCGTGGAATGTCCGCAAAGCGAGATGATCGAGAAGATCAGCCAAACGCTCGTGTGCAGCGCCATCACCCATGACCCGGCCTGGAGCCAGCAACTCCTCGAAGCCACTCACATTGACCGCCTGAACATCGGCGCCATTCCAACCATCAAGCTCGACTGGCTTCAACCACACGAAGGGAACATCGTGGATTTCCTGTTCCGTGCGCGGGCGTTCCAGACGACGGCGGAGAAATCTATGGCGTGAGGATGGCCGTTGATTTTACTCGGATGGAAAGCCGCCTCCGGATATCGCTGCGAGACGATCGGGTGTGAGATAAAAATCTTCTGGCCACCCGCGATACGGGGGACGTAGTCGCGGACGGCAGTCCACGCAAACGATCGTCGCGAACCCAAGGTCCGGATGCTGCCACGAGGACGACCTTTGCCGGAACGGAAGAGCGCGTTCTCCCGAACGCAACTACACGTTTTCCTGTTTCCATCCCCGATTCGCCAGCTCCACGGGACCCTTTCGAGGTATCCAACGTCTGAGTGCCATTCTCCCACGTCATTTTCTAACGTCCACTGCGACTGATCCGCCGACACCCCCTGGGGGCAGGCGGATCTGCAGTTCGCGAAGGTCGGTCAAAAATTCTTCGGCGGTTTGGTAACGCTCTGACTTTATGGGCTCGCAGGCCCGCCCGATCAGTTCAAGAAACTTGCCAAATTGTCCCCCCTGCGATGAAATTTTCAGGCCCTCCGGCACTTTGGGGAAGTTCTGCACAGAGAGCGCCGTCACCGCCACATAGAGCAGCATCCCGAGGCTGAAGATGTCGCCTGAGGGCTCGCCGGGTCCTTCGGGCGGAATGTAGCCGTGGGTGCCGATGCAGGTGGTCTCCTTTCCGGGCGAGGCAATGTCGGTCACCAGTCCAATGTCGGCCATCTTGGGCCGGCCGTTCACGAAGATGATGTTCGCCGGCTTGATATCGCGGTGGATGAGCCGGTGCTGGTGGAGATGAGCGAGCGCCTCGGCAATCTCGATGCCGAACCCCACGACCTGTTGGAGCGGCAGCGCGCCCTGACGCTCAATGTCGGTGCTTAAATTACGAGGGGAATAGCTCGCCGGATCAATGACCGGGCTGGTCACCGCGTCGTCCCCCGCTTCCATGATATAGTAGATGAACCCGCTCACATCCCTGCGGCCGACGTGCAGGATGTGGATCAGGCCGGGGTGCGACCGGGAAATCGGAGTGTATTTCTGGAGACCTTTAAACTCGCGATCGAAGGGCGCCTGGTCGGCAAATGCGGCTCGCCGAATGAGCTTGACCGCCTTAAATTCTCCGATGATGTCCTTGGCGAGCCAAACCTCACCATAAGCGCCCTTGCCGATGCATCGGATCATTTCGTGGTCGGGCACCGAAGGAACCGCGGAGATCGTGGTCGGCCCCACGACGGTTTGGATGTTCTCTTCCGAGGCCATTAGGGGGGTCTTTTCATTCGCTACGGGGTCCGGGGAAGGTTCCGGCAGGGCTGCGAGTGATTGCCGGCGCGTGGTCAAAAACTTGCGCAATTTGCGATCTTCATCCGAGAGCAATCGCGTGCGGACTACCACCGCCTAGACGAGAGCGGCGGGCACCTGCCCGGCGCTGAGAACGAGCCACGGAAACCAAATCCCGGTGACCCACACTTGGCCCATCAACCCAAGGCCAATCGCCAGGGCACCGGCCCCGCCAACTCCGACGGCCCTGGCCGGAACAACGAAAACGAGCGCGTAGCCAAACCCCGCGCCGAACAGCAAAATCACCAGGGACTCGACCCACCAAGGAAGCCTCCGCAACCCGTCATTCCGAATCAAGTTCAGATAGCTTGTGACCATGACTTCCACACCATTGATCGGTGCTTCCCGCCAGCGCGAATAGGGTGAAGTATATTTGTCGCGGGCAGGCGGCAACGTCGCCGCCTCGCCAATGAAAACGGTCTTGTTGGAAAAGATCATGTCCGGAACTTCACTGGCAGAAAGCACCGACAAATAGCTGTAGGTCCGGATAGTGCCGGGTGGACCATAATAGTTCAGCCACGCATAGGCCGGGCGGGAAAACGCTTTCCCATGCGCCGTTCGGGCCAGCACTTCCACAAAAGGAGCAACTCCCTGGAATCCCGGCACCGGCTGGCGAATGGTGCTGGATCCATACGCGATCTCCGCCACTCCCCAGCGGTCACCGATCCTGAACAATGGACTGGGCGCACTGACCCCATCTGGCTTCAGCTTGGCGCCCACAACCACCCGACTGCTATTCTCCAGCGCCTGCCTGAAAGCTCGATCCATGGGGCTTTCCACATATCCCGCCTGCTCCATCTCGATCACACTGGGCGAATCAAACAAGACATCGAATCCGACTGCTTTCGCTCCCGCCTTGGTGAGCCTCTCCACCAGTTGAGCATGGCACCGTCTGCCCCAAAGAATCCTCGGGTCCGGCGAGAGATCACGATGTGAACGGTCGTCCATGCCGACGATGACCACGTCGTCGGGAACCTGGGTTCGGCGAAATAGAAAACCGAAGTCGTAACTCAAAGCATCCAGCCACCCAAACGCGAGCATTAAAACGCCCAGAACCGCCACCAGAACCGCACCCTTCGAACCTGCCTCGCGCTCGTTCTGCCGGGCAAATCGTAGGCGCCGTATAAAAGTCATCTCAGAAATGGCGGGCGCCAAGTCTGTCAGATCCGGTTTGTTAGCGGAACGTTTGACGCGCTCATTGTCCTTCGGAGGGCCCAGCGGCATTCGGCTGCGGTCGGCCATGCTTCGTTCTTGACCGTCGTCAGCGACCCGGCCAATGACTCGGAAATCAGGCTGCGATAGGCATGATTGAAACCGCCGACCTGCGTCGGTTCCAACCGGATGCTTTGCTCAAAACTCACACCACCGAGGGATCGTGTATAGGCACCGCGCAGCCACAGATTAGTCAAAGGCGTCCAGACGACGCCTGCCTTGGGCGATGCTTGCGAGCTCCGGTCGGTGGCGGCGCTCAGGGGGCTCGCGCGGAAGTTGACCGGATACTTCAGCGTGTCGTAACTAAGACCGAGCGTCAGCGTCAGAGTTTGCCAAGGCCGAACGGTGTCGTAGACGTACCCTTGGATTCGCTCTGCCATGGGCTCCACGTGTGCGTCAAAGGGAGCAATCCTTGCGGGCAACTGGGTGAATTCGTTCTGCGCTTCGATCTTGCCCTGCTGATACCGCAATCCAGCCACAAAGGAATTAACCTCCGTCTCCCAGAGGTGTTGTGCCTCGGTCGTCAACCAGTTCTCCTGACTCATGTAATTCTGTTTGAGCGGGTCGAGCGGAAACGCAGCGCCCATAGGAAACACGCCTAGGCCACGTAATTGGAGAAGGCGCGCCACGTCGCCGGCCCGTCATAACTGTGAGGCAACCACTCGATGCATTCGCGGTAGTGAAACCTCTCTTTCGTCCCGTCGAATACAACTCGGGCATTCGCCGCCGAGATCAGTGTATAAAGCAGCAGGAAGACCGTCAGCCACGCGAGTGCCCGCGTCAGCTGTTCTGCGATCCGCATCCGTTCGGGCGTGCGCGCACCAAACGTTTCCCACTCGGGTGGTCGATAGCCAAGGCGACGTCGGATCAGGAATTTCGAGAGAAGCAAAACGCCAAGGCCGTAGCCTGCGGCATTCATGACGTTCATCGCCCAATCGTCCGTCGTACCGAATGCCCACGGAGTAAAGACGATCATGAAAAGCAAAAGGATCTCTGTCGCGAGATCGGATCGCGCGTGCGCTGCGGGGGGGGCATTCCGACGGCGAGCGCACGGGCATGTCTCGGGCCGATTCCGCATCGAAACCGGTAGCTTCGCTCGGTGCTGACATGTGCTTTAGGGAAGAGCCGTGTCGGGAACGTCGCAAATCGATGAGGGGTCAGTCAATGGTATTGTACTATTTTCCGCCAACCTTCCACTCCCTCGCGAGTAACGCAGGTGTTCTCCGCGTATTGGCAGGATCGGTTGCACTGAGCTCCCACGAAAAGTGCGATCGGATTAATCGGCTCATTTTCTGGAAAACAATCCGTTGAACCCCGCGAGAGTCAGGTTTTCACGGCCCCGGCCAGGGTGCCGGTGATGGTTCGCGGATACTCGAATCTGGTGGCTAGCGGCATCCGGAGGAGAGCATCCACCGAACTCAAAATGCGCGCTGTGAAGCCATGAATCGTTGTTGAGATGAGGGTTGCGCGGACTTCCGTCCGCGACTACGACGGTCCGGTTCATCGGTTGGGCTAGCGCGGAGTTGAGGTTTCGAGGATTCGTTCTTCATACTGAGATCGAATCGCGTCACATTGCTTCCCATGAAGTCTGCTTTTGAGCTTGCGATGGAACGGTTGAGTCAAGGTGCTCCGACGAAAACGTTGACGGCTGCGCAGAAGAAGAAACTGGCTGAGATTGACTCGATCTGTCGGGCCAAGACTGCGGAGAAGGAACTGGGAATGCAGGATGAAATGGCTGCGGCACGAGCCGCTGGTGACGGAGAAAAGCTCCAGAAAATTCGCAGCGGGTTTGCTGTGGAAAAGGAGAAATTGGAAGCGGATCGCGATGCAAAAAAGGCACGCGTGCGGGGCGATAAAGCGAATTAGCGCCGAAGTATCGGGCGATACAAGTTTTCGCACTCGATCACTTCTGCGACGACAGCGGGGACGAGGTGATGAATGGGCAGGCCCGCTTTGACTCGATCCCGAATTTCGGAAGACGACACTTTAAGAGGCCAACCGCGGAGTGGATGGAGGCGGTACGGTGGCGGCAGCGTGGCTTGGGGTTCGCCAGGGCGCGGGATGATAATGAACTCCACGATCCGCGCCAGTTGTTCCGCATCCCGCCAGAGGGGAAGGGTTGGGACGTGGTCAGCGCCGATCAGCCAGAGGAGCCGCCAGCCAGGAAGACGGCGAGAGAATTCGCGGCATGTTTCTACGGTAAAGCTGACGCCCCCGCGGCGAATCTCGAGGTCATCCACGGACATTCGCACCTGGCCAGCGAGCGATTGGCGGAGCATGCGCAGGCGGGCGGCGGCGAGTGCGGGAGTCGTGCCTGGTTTGAAAGGCGATTGGGCCGCCGGGAGAAAGACAAGGCGGTCGAGGACTAATTCCTCTAGGGCCGCCTGGGCGACCAGGAGGTGGCCAAGGTGCAAAGGATCAAAGGAGCCGCCGAATAGGCCGAGAGCAGGCATTGGAGTTAGCAGCAGCGGTTGATGCCTTCGAAGCGTTGTTCAGCGGCTGCGATGTAGGCATTTGCCCGCGAGTCCCGCTCGACGGCTATGCGGACCTCGGGGAGGTCGATCACGACACGCACGGATGTTTTGTCCGTGTTATGATTGCAAGTCTGGGATTGGAGGCGATCGATGGCGGCTTCTCCAGACCATTCCCGGGCGAGCGACAGCACCAATGCTGCGGTGCCGAGCACAGGAAAGGGGCTTGCGGGCCGGACGACGGAGTCGGGGAGCCAGACAGGATCGGTTTCCACGAGATTCGGTGGGCGTTTTCGATTGAGGAGCTTGAGCCATTCGATGACCGAGATCAGGACGATGGCGGCGGCGAGAGCCAGGAAAATTCCCGTCACGACGAAATCCAAATGGTTATTAAAGCGCAGACGTCTGGCGGTGGTCCATTCGTTGCGTGCCTGGATTGCGAGAGGGGAGTTCGCCGCGGCGGCGAATTGAATGACCCGGGACTGGGCATTGGCGATGATCGTATTCTGGACATTGGCGGCGGTAAGGAATCCGATGCGAGGAGACGGGTGAAGCATTTTTTGGATACCGGCCGTGAAGGTTACAGCCAGGAGCCAGCACAACGGTACCAGGGTCACGAAGGCGAGAGCCGGTGAGTGTGTAATGCGAAATCGGTTGGCGGGTTCGCGGTTGCGTCGGTTGAGGGCTATTTTTAGAAGCACCGTGGTTCCCAGGCAAAGGGCGATGGCGGCGAGCAGTTGGTTGGCGATCCCAAAGAGCGGCCAAAGCGAATTAATGCCTCCCAGCGGATCGCGGACACCCTGAATCAGGAAGACGCCCCAACCTCCGACCACCAGCGCACTGGCGAGCGCATTGGCGGGGAGCGACTGAGTGTTGCCGAGAGACGGCCGAAGTTGGCCGAGAAAATCCTGGATCAGATATCGGCCAACACGCGTCCCGGCATCCAGAGTGGTAAGAATAAACAACGCCTCAAACATAATGGCGAAGTGATACCACAGATCGATTCCATGCCCGCGGGTGACCTTAGAGAAGATGCCCGCCATCCCGACGGCCAGCGTGGCAGCGCCACCCGTGCGACCGTAGAGTGACTTCTCACCCATCTGACGAGCGAGTGCGTCCATCGTCGATGTCTCCACGACAAATCCGGTGGCGTTCACCTTGGCCACGGTGTCAGCGGCAATCGCGGCGGGAGTTGCTCCGGCCCCTTTCACATTCATCGACAGATAAACCCCCGGGTCCAGCGTGCACGCCGCGATCATTGCCATGACGGCCACGAGTGATTCCAGGCACATCGCCCCGTAACCCACGGAGCGGGCATGCGCCTCCCGGGTAATGATCTTGGGGGTGATACCGCTCGAGATTAGCGCGTGAAAGCCACTGATGGCGCCGCAGGCGATGGTGATGAAGCAAAATGGGAACAGTTTGCCAGCGACAACCAATCCTGAGCCATCGACGAAGCGGGTGATCGGCGGCATCTTCATGAGGGGCAGAACCAGGAGCACTCCCAGCGCCAGGGCGAGAATCGTACCGAGCTTCATAAAGGTGCTCAGGTAATCGCGTGGGGCGAGGAGCAGCCAGACGGGCAGGATGCTGGCGGCGACGCCATACCCGATAATTATCCACGCAAGCGGTTCCGGGCCCATGGTTAGCAGGCGGGCGAGACTCTCCTGTGAATGGACGTATTGCCCACCCCAAACCGATGCGATGAGGAGAAGAACACCGATTACCGACGCCTCGAGGGTCCGCCCGGGTCGCCACCATCGAAGATAGCATCCGAGGAAGAGGGCAATGGGGATGGTGGCTCCAACGGTGAACACACCCCACGGACTTTCCGCGAGGGTCTTCACCACCACGAGTCCCAACACCGCCAGGAGAATGATCATGATGGCGAGGATTGCGATGAGCGCCACGGTGCCGGCGAGCGATCCTATCTCGTCACGAACCATCTGGCCGAGCGAGCGGCCATTTCTTCGGATGGACGCGGCCAGGATGATGAAATCCTGAACAGCGCCCCCCAACACAACACCGATGAGAATCCAGAGCGTCCCCGGTAGATATCCAAACTGGGCGGCTAGCACGGGACCGACGAGCGGTCCCGGACCGGAGATCGCGGCGAAGTGATGTCCGAAAACAATCCACGGATGCGTCTTCACAAAATCCCGCCCATCCTCGTGAACTTCGCAGGGGGTAGCCCGGCGGTTGTCGAGCGCGAGAGCGGCGACGGCGATCCATTTGGAGTAAAACCGATAGCCAATGGCATAAGTGCACAGGGCCGCGAGCACGAGGTAACCGGAATTGAGCGGTTCGCCTCGGGCGAGGGTGATTTTGCCATAGGCGGCTGTTCCAAGTCCGGCGATCACCAACCAGAGGCTGGTCTGCAAAAAGAGACGCATTCGTACGAGATTCCTGGCCGGGCTCGAAGATTCAAGCATTTCTCGTGACCAAAGATGCGGTGTGGTATGGATGAGGAGCCCGGTGGAGCCGGGCACACGACACATGGAAAAACTGCTGCTGATCGATAATGAAGCGGATGTGCAATACTCGTTTCGGAGGTTGTTTGCCTCCGCAGAATTGGTGATTCACACGGCTTCCAGTGGAGAAGAGGGGCTGAAAGTCTTTGCACAAGTCCGGCCCGATATCGTCGTTTCGGATGTGCGGATGGAAGGAATGACCGGCCTTGAGACCTTGCGACATCTGCGACAACTGGATGCCAAGGTGCCCGTCATCCTAATGACCGCGTGGGGAACGACACAGATGGCGATTGAGGCGATGAAGTTTGGGGCGTTCGATTACATCCTGAAGCCTTTTGATATTCCGAAGCTCAAGGCATTGATCGGCTCCGCGTTGAAGGCAGCGCGCGACATGCGGGAGGCGGTGACCTTGCAGCCCACGCTGTCGCGGGAGGACTACGAAGTTGGGGTGGTTGGACGCAGCGAGGCGATGCAGAGTGTGTTCAAGCTGATAGGCCAACTGGCAGGCAGTGATGCGACGGCGCTGATCACGGGAGAAAGCGGAACGGGGAAGGAATTGGTGGCGAAGGCGATATATCACCACAGCTGTCGCAGCGCGAAGCCGTTTCTCGCGATCAATTGCGCAGCGCTCGCTGAGAATCTCCTCGAGAGCGAACTATTTGGTCATGAGAAAGGTGCCTTCACCGGAGCCAACACCCAACGGATTGGCAAATTTGAGCAATGCCATCAGGGGACACTTTTCCTGGATGAAATTGGTGACATGTCGGCCGCCACGCAGACCCGGATCCTGCGAGTGCTACAGAGTGGAACCTTTGAGCGGGTGGGTGGAAATCAGACGGTGACGGTGGATGTACGGGTGATCGCAGCGACCAACAAACTCCTCGAGAAAGCGGTTGACGACAACCAGTTTCGACAGGACCTGTTCTACCGGTTGAACGTGGTCCGCCTCGAATTGCCACCGTTGCGGGATCGGAAGGAGGACGTTCGGCTCTTGGTAGACTATTTTCTGCGAAAACTTGTCGTGAGCGGACCTCCGAAAGCCGTGGGCTCCGATACCCTCGCGATACTGGAAGCGTATCAGTGGCCCGGCAATGTGCGAGAACTGGAAAACGTCATCCGACGGGCACTGGTGGTGTCGAAGGGGCCGGCACTCCTGCCCGCGGATCTCCCCCCTGAAGTCCTTGGGAAAATCGTCAGATCATCCACCGCAAAAACAGAGCAATGGGTGCCCGTGGCGCCAATTGGGACGGGAGAAGGCGTGGCTCCGTTGGTGACGCTTGCACGTGAGATGTTTCGACAGGCCCGGGCCGATCCCAAACTGAAGTTGATCCCGGTAGTGGAGCGAGTTTTGGTGATCGAAGCGCTTCGTGAGACGCAGGGAAACCAGGTGCACGCCGCCAAGCTATTGGGGATTACGCGGGCGACACTTCGGAAGCGGATCGAAAAATTCGAGATTCGGCGAGAGCTCAACATTGAATAGAGCGGAGCAGTAGATCGATCAATGGGAGGTCGGCACGGGAAGTCACCTTTGGGTTGGGATCCTGGCACTCAACTAATTCCACCCGTTGACCGATGAGATCACACGCTGCGGTATCGTCCGTAATCAGAAGGCCTTTTACGCGGACGGCTGCCAAAGCCCGGCGAATAACATCCACGCGGAAGCACTGGGGCGTTTGGACAGTCCAGAGGCGGCTTCGGTCCAGATGGCGAGTGATGGTTGAAGCATCGTCGGATTCTTTGATGGTGTCCACTGCCCGCTGCGCGGCGACGCTGGCTCCGATTCGGCGCGCGGCGTCAAGGCAGAGCCGGAGGGTGAGCGGAGATGTGCAGGGGCGGGCTCCGTCTTGGATGGCTACCAGGGTGGTTTCGGTGGGCACGGCGTCGAGTCCATTGGAAACGGAGTGTTGTCGTTCCGGACCGCCGGCGGTGAGGCTCCAAGGTTTGGACGGATGAACGTGTGCCTCGGCAAGTTTGCGGAAGGAGGATTCGAGATCAGGCCGGATGACCAGCACCACGTGGTCGATTTCTGGCGACCGATCAAGACAACGCCACGCGTGGGCAACGACGGGCGCACCGGCGACTTCCAGGAAAAGTTTGTCCACGTCGAGCCCCATGCGGGTGCCACGTCCGGCGGCAACGAGAATCGCGGTCGTCATTTCGGGGTTGAAAAAAACGGCACCGGTAAGCCGGTGCCGTTGGGAAATTCGTGCGAACCGGCGAGTTCCCTATTTCTTATCGTCCTTCTTCGCGTCCTTCTTTTCTTCCTTCGGTTTGAGGGCATCCGCGGGAGCCGACGCGTTCATTTGAGTGAGGACGGTTTCGGTGAGATCGTTTTCACCGTTGGTGTAGATGAAGACGGGAGCGACGTTGGCCGACATCGCGCCGCTATCGAGGACGGCGGTGAAGTTGCCCGCCTTCCCTTTCTCGGTCACGACATCCTGAATTTCGCGGAGGATGGCGTCGCGCATGCGGCGCAGTTGCTCGCCGAGAGAACGATTGCTGGTTTCATCGAAGTCCCGGATGCTGCGTTGGATCGTCTGCAATTCCGTGAGTTTCCGCTGGGCTTCCTTGGTTCGCTTCTCCTTTTCCTCGGCGGAAATGGCGGGGTCCGACGTTCCGTCCACCATCTTCCGGTATTCGTCGTTTGACTTGTTAAAGTCATCTTCAAGGGTTCGGCGGGATCTCTCAAAATTGGCCTTCGACTCCTGCATTCGGTCGTTGGCCTGCCGAGTCTTGTAGTATCCATCGAAAACTTTTTGCAAGTTCACGAGGGCAAACTTTGTCTCCGCCTGGGCGGCGGTTAGCCAAAGGGCGGTGAGGGCGGTGAGGGCGGATTGGATCCAGTTTCTTGTGATGCTCATGTCAACAAAGGGATGTTAGTCTTTCAGAAATCGCGACTGTAGCCAACGGTGAATTGGAATCGCCCACTGGATGAGGCACCCTGGGCGCGGCTAATCGGGATACCGTAATCGAGGCGAAGCGGGCCGATCGGCAGATTGAGTCGGAGACCGATGCCGTAGTTGTCGTTGTACAGGCCTGTGGGGTATTGCTTGGGGTCAAAGCTGTAAGCGTCCGTGTAGACCATGCCGATGTCGTAGAAGACGGCAAAACGGAGACGTTCGATAATCGGGACGCTGTAGTCGGCAGATCCAAACCAGTAGGTGCCTCCACCCAGAGGTTCTTCGCTGACCGGATCGCGTGGGCCGACCTCGCGGTATTTGGATCCGCGGAGGGAATAGGCACCGCCGAGAAAATGCCGATCGAATAAGGGCACCCGATCCTTGCGCCCGCGGTCACCATTGCCGTAGGACTGAACCACGCCGAGGCGGCCGGAAAGTTCCAGAACGTGTCCCTTGAAGAAATCCTCGAGCCCCGATGTGAATTTGAATTGTTGATTCGGACTCCAATACTGGCTGCCGCGGAATTCAATCTTGTAGAAGTCGGTCTCACCGCCCAGGGGACCTCCGGCGACTTCTCCTAAAACCTCGGCGCGATGACCGCGTGAGGGCAGAAGGAAGTTGTTCCGTGTGTCATGGGCAAAGGTCGTGCCGACCTTGGACACCAGGCGTCTGCCTTCCTCCCCTATGATTTCGGATCGATTCGGATTCGAAATTACATGTCCCTCGCCGTCCGTCGTAAAGAGGCCGTAGGCTCTCCGGTAGGCGTCGGAGAGTTTGATATCCACCGATTCGATGGTATAGGTGGCGCCGACTTCGAAGCGACGCGGCAATGCCTTTCGAAGGCCGATGCGGGCACCGGTCTCCACCTGCTCGTAATTGTCCGAGTAGTAGTTCAGATCCCGGTGAAACAGTTCGGTGGTGAGTTCGAGCCGTTTGCCCAGAAACCACGGTTCAACAAATGTGGCGATGTAGTCCTGGCGTTTGGTGCCAAATTGAGCGCGCAGCCTGGCTTTTTGTCCGGCCCCAGTGAAATTGGGCGGATTAAAAAGATCGAAGTTGCCTTGGCTAATCTCGACGAACCCGACGACCTCATCGACCGAGCTAAAACCGGCGCCGAGAGCGATATTGCCGGTGTTTTTTTCCTCGACGGCAACAATCAAATTCTTGCGATTTGGGACATCTGTTTCATCCGTCGTAGTGTCCACTTTCTCGAAAAACTGCATCTGGTCGAGAATGCTCTTGCTTGCATTGACCTTGAGCATGTCGAAGGTCTCGCCTGGACCGATGGCGAGTTCTCGACGGATGACGCGATCCTTGGTCTTGGTATTGCCGCGGATTTCGATCTTTTCGACGTAGGATTTTTCGCCTTCGCGAACGTTGTGAACAAGGTCAATGGTGCCTTTCTCGATATTGGCATTCTTCCTGGAATCGATCCGTGCATCGATGTAACCGCGCGCACCGTAGAAATCGCGGATGGAATCGTCATCCTTTTCCAGAGCTTTGGCCGAAAACACGACCCCGTCCTTGAGCCGAAGACCCCACTGGATCTTGTCGCCGTCGGGCGACCGAAGATTGCTGAGGATGACATTGGCCGGGTAGAGCTCGTTGCCCTTGAATTCGACGCCGCCGACTTTGTACTGGGTGCCTTCTTCGATGTTCAATTCGAGCACGATCCGGTTCGTCTGCGTCGCATTGACTGGGTTCAGTTTTACACCCTTGAGTTCGTAGTCGACGTACCCGTAATCGCCGTAGAATTCGCGGAGTTTTTCTTTGTCCTCCTCAAACTGGTCTTCCTTCAATTTGCCACTGCCGGTCAGCCACGAGAACATCCAGTGGCGGCGAGTCTTGATTGTCTTGCGGAGTTTTTTCTGTGGAAAGGCCTTTGCGTTCTCGAAGACGACGTTGTTGATCCGGGTTTTGGGCGCCTCAACAATTTCGAAGGTCACGGTGCCGCGACCGAGGCTCTCGGTGATAACCGAATTGTTGGTAACGGTGGTTCGTTGGAGGCCGGCTTTTTGGTAGAGCTTTTGAAGTTCCTGGGCGTCGACAAACAATTTCTGTTCGTCCAGAGGTTCTCCGACCTTGGATTTTACCTTCTTGAGCAGCTTGTTGTTGGAGTATTTCCGATTTCCGGTGAACCGGAGTTCAGTGAGCAGCGGTTTGCCCTGAACGACATACGTGAGGGCGTAGGCCTTGGGGATGGGGCGTCCGAGTACATCCGTCTGCGGGGTGCCCTGTGTATCGGTTACATACCCAATGGGTTCCTCGACGACGCGGATGTTGTAGAAGTACCCGGTGTTGTACAGGTTCCGGATATCGTCATCCACGCTAACCTTATTGTACGGATCGCCCTGCCGGATCCGTATGTTGCCTCGAATGAGGTCATCGCTGACAGCAGGGGGGCCGAGATGCTTGATCTCAATGCGGGTGATCTTTGGGCGTTCAAGTTCGCCGGGCAGCACGGGATCCTGCGAGCGCAGGGCGGTGTACTGCAGGCAGGCGATCAGGACGGCACAAAAGCGTAGCCAGCGGTGCGAGGATTGTTTCATTCAGATCAAGCTTCGGGCTCTATCTTGGCCGCGCTTTCGAACCGGGTAAAGCTCTTCAAGAAGGTCAATCGTATGTCGCCGGTCGGCCCGTTTCGTTGTTTGGCGACGAGGAGATTCACTGGAATGGCCTCTTGGGGCTCCAAATTCGCCTCTTCTTCGTCTTCCACAGCGGGCTTGTAAAGCAGCCCGACCAAGTCGGCATCCTGTTCAATAGCGCCGGATTCCCGGAGGTCCGAAAGACGGGGTTTGCGGCTTTTGTCCTTCTCCAATTCGCGGTTCAGCTGACACAGGACGATCACGGGGACTTTGAGCTCCTTGGCGAGAGCCTTCACGCCTGAGGAGATTTCGGACACTTCCTGTTGCCGGTTGTCCTGTCCTTTGCGGGATGTGGAATGGAGTAGCTGGAGGTAGTCGATGACGATCAATTTGAGTCCATGCTGCTGCCACATCCGGCGTGCCCTGGCACGAAGCTGGAGGATGCTCAGCCCGGCGGTATCGTCGATGTAAAGCGGAGCCTTGGCCAATTTGCCGGCGGCGCCGGTCAATTTGCGGAGATCGCCCTCCGACAGAAAACCGTCCCGAATCGCTTTCATGTTTACCCGGGCGAGGGAACACAGCATACGCATCACGAGCGATTCGGCGGTCATTTCCAGACTGAAGACAGCCACGGGAAGTCTTTCGTTCACGGAAACGTGCTCAGCAATGTTCATGGCGAGGGAGGTTTTGCCCATCGAAGGCCGGGCGGCTATGACCACCATTTCGCCGCCGTGCAGCCCATTGGTCATCCGGTCCAGGTCGATGAATCCGCTGGAGATCCCGCTCAGGGCGCCCTGGCGCTGATGAAAATCCTGGATGAGGTTGATCGCCTGATTAACGAGATCCTTCATGCCCCGTTGGTTGGACTCCTCGCGATCCTCGTTGATCTTGAGAATGTCGCGCTCCACTTCGTCGAACAATCCGTCCACTTCCCCTTCGTGCTCCTGAACACGGCTGATGACCTGGCTACAGGTGGCAATCATTCGTCGGAGGACGTATTTTTCCCCAACGATTTCGAGGTAATACGCGAGATTGGCGGCCGACGGTACGGCGTCCTGGAGGCTGGCGAGATAGGAAAGTCCGCCGACGGCTTCGAGCTGGTTTGAGTCCTTGAGACGCTGTTGAACGGTGATCAGGTCGATGGCCTCCTTCGTGTCGTACATGGTCGCCAACAGGTCGAAAATAGTCTGGTGGCGGAGGTCGTAGAATGTCAGAGAACCGCTTTTCAGTTTTTCGAGGCAGATGCCCATCGCTTCATTCGGGGCGAGCAGAACGCATCCCAGCACGCCTTGCTCTGCTTCAATCGAATGCGGCGGCAAGCGGTCAATCTTTCCGAGATTCACCGATGGAACGCGAGTCCGGCGAGCCTTCTTCAAATCGGGAGCGACAGAAGCTCCATCAGCAGGTTCTTGCATGGCGGTGGGGATCAAGACGGGTTTGGGTGCGGGGAGCGAGGGCAGGTTTTAAGAAGATGTTCCCTGCGAACTCACCGGAAACCCCCGGCTTATTCACTCGTTATTCACCGGGCGGAGATGAACCGTGGCATGCTTGAAACGACAAAGGCCCGGCATGAGCCGGGCCTGGTCGTGCCGGAAGTGAGACGAATTGGGTCGAAGATTACTTTTTATCCGCCCTGGGAGCCCGGGCTGGTTTCGCGTCCGTTGCTTCGGCTTTCGGAGCCGCGTGGCGGGTGGAACGTTTTTCTGTGCGCGGCGCCTCTGCCTTGTCGTCGGTCGCCAGCTTTTCGGCAGGGAGATTACTGCTTTTCACGAGCACCTTGACCGAGCTCTTGACGTCCGGATGCAGCCGTAGCTCGACGTCATGTTCTCCGATGGTGTGGATCGGCCGTTCCAAGTGGATCTTCTTTTTGTCCAGAGACACTTCGAGCTGGGTTTTCATGGCATCCGCGATGGTGCCGCTGGTGACACTGCCAAACATTTTGCCGTCATCACCTGTCTTCACCATTAGCATGAGCACGACCTTGCTGAGGCTCTTGCCGAGCTCGGTCATGGTGTTGAGTTCATGGGCCTCGCGTTCGCCGCGCCGTTGCCGGAGGGATTCAATCCGGCGCTTGTTGCCGTGCGACAAGGGGATGGCGAGTCCACCCGGGATCAGGTAATTGCGGGCGTAGCCGGCGGACACCTTGACTTGGTCGGATTCACCACCCAGGCCGACGACATTATGGATTAGGATTATTTCAGTTTTTGCCATGTTCGAAAAGAGTTGGAGTTAGCAGTTAAACGGGAGGGGATGCATGGAGACGACTTGCGGGGGCTCGAGGAATGGTTGGCAGCTCAAAACGGGACATCGTCCTCCTCGGGTGGAGGACCCTCATTTGAGGGTGATGCAGGGGCTGCCCCAGTTGGAGTTGGCGATGCGGGGCGGGGTGAGCGGGGTGGTGGAGCCGCCGGAGCTCCCGAGCCATCGGCCTGACGGGGAGCACCCACAAACTGGAATTCTTCCAGTGTGACGCGAATCTTGGACACCTTCTGACCACTGGTCTTGTCATCCCACTGATGCAGCTTCAGCCTGCCCTCGACTAACAGTGGGCTCCCCTTGCGCACATATTGAGCGATGACTTCCGCCTGTTTACCCCAGGCATCAATGTCGACAAAAGTGACCTCTTCCTTCATTTCCCCGGTTTCCGTCTTGTACTGATGGTTGACGGCCAGGCCGAGCCTGGCGGTGGCGGTCCCTTTCGGGGTATAGCGCAGTTCCGGATCTCGAGTGAGATTTCCTAGAAGGATAACTTTGTTGTAGCTCGCCATAAGAGGGGCCTCCGGAGCGGGATGGTTGGCGTGAGAGAATGAGCTCTGCTATTTTGCCGCGACCGGCTTGGGCGACTCGTGGAACAGCACGCGAAAGACTTCAGCCACGTGCTGGAACTTCGTCTGAAGCACGGTGAGTACCGCGGGTGGAGCCTCAAAAACTACGTTTACGTAGTGGCCGGCTGTGTTCCGTTTGTTCGCAACGCGGACGAACGACTTTTTGTCCATCTTTTGGACAGCCTCAATCTTGCCGCCCGCGGCGGTAATCTCAGCGGAGACTTTGTCGACGGCGTCCTTCAATGCTTCTTCCTTGCCGGCCAGGTTCAAAATAAACAGACCTTCGTAACGTTTCACAATTATCCTTTCAGTGCGGGCCGGTCATTCCACCGGACCATTTAGTAAACTCATTGCCTTGCTGATACCGTCGGTCGCCCAGGTTTCCACCTGCCGCCGTGCCTTACATAGAACCGATTCCAGTACTGCGATTTCATCCTGATTGAAGCGACCGAGCACATGGCCGGTAATTTCCCGGGCCTTCGAATCCGGCCGGGCAATCCCCAGTCGCAACCGGGGATACCCTTGGGATCCGAGGTGGCGTTCGATGGATTCGAGGCCGTGATGTCCGCCTGGGCTGCCTTCCGGCCGAAGCCGGAGGGTTCCGAGAGGGAGATCTGCGTCATCGACCAGCACAAGAACATCTGCTGGAGCAACCTTGTAAAAGGCTGCGACCCGCTGGACGCACTCGCCGCTGGCGTTCATGAACGTCTGCGGTTTGCACAGCACAAACCGCCGACTCTCAAACGTCGCTTCCGTCAATTCTGCAAAGAACATCTGCTCTTTTCGCCAACGGCCACCCCAGCTTTCGGCCAAGCGGTCGACCAGCATAAAGCCAGCGTTGTGCCGGGTTTCCCGGTATTCCTTTCCGGGATTCCCCAGTCCGACGATCAAAGCCAGTTCGCTCACGTCGGACACGAGGACCAAACCCGGCCAGAGCCGAATTCAGTCCGCATCGATTACTTCTTTTTGTCGGCCGGCTTCTTGTCGCCTGCCTTGGCATCCGCCCCCGGAGCGGCGCCATCCTCTTTCTTTTCCTTGAGCATTTCCGGCTGCTTTGCATCCACAGCGGCTCCCTCTGCAGGGGTCTCCACGACTTCGGCAATCGGGGCGGCCACGGCGAGAACAGTGAGATGCTTATCTCCGAGAATTTCAACTCCGGCGGGAGGCTGAATATCGCCAAGGTGAATGGAATCTCCGACGTTAAGCGCCGATACATCCACCGAGATTTGGTCAGGGAGGTCCTTGGGCAGAGAGCGAACGCGGAGCTTAAGAAGCACATGTTCGAGAGTTCCCCCGGCTGATTTCACGCCAACGGACTCACCGATCGACTCGACGGGAACCCGGATCGTGACCATTTCGTCCGGTTTCACTTCATGAAAGTCAACATGAAGCACATCACCGGACAGCGGGTGGTGCTGAACATCCTGGACCAGGGCGAGACGGGCCGGTCTGGCATCCCCCTCGATGGCGAGGTCGACCAGAATGATCTCGCTGTGAGCAGCGTGGACCAATTCACCAAATTCCTTGGCGTTCAGCTCCAGGTTTTGGGCCGGGGCGGACTTGCCGTAGACATTGGCGGGGATCTGGCCCCGGGCGCGAACGGCCCTGGAACCTTTGCGTCGCGCGAGCGAGCGCGGTGATGCGTGTAGTGCTACTGATTTCATATCGTCGTATCTGCCGACGCCCAATCCCCATCCGGGAATCCGGGTCGTCAGCCCTTAAACTCGAAGAGCGAAGTGACCGACGAATTGGTGTGAATTCGCTGGATGGCTTCGCCCAACAACCCCGCCACGGAGAGAGTCGTTATTGACACCCCACTCAAGGCAGGACGGGTTACAGTATCGGTCGTAATCAATTCGTCAATCACGGAATTCTTCAGCCGTTCGATACCCAGGTCGTTCAGCAACGCATGGGAGACAGCCGCCCGGATCTTCCTGGCGCCGCGTCCTTTGAGCAGCGCCGCCGCATTGACCAGCGTTCCCGCCGTTTCCGTTAGGTCATCGACGAGCAGAACGTTTTTCCCGTCGACTTCCCCGATCAACGAAATCGCCTCCGTTTCGGTAGGGCTCTTGCGGCGTTTGGCGACAATCGCCAGTTCGGTCCCTAGAGTTTGCGCGTACGCCGCAGCCATTTTCAGCCCACCGAGATCCGGGCTGACCACCACCATGTCATCGATCGGGTTGCGCTTAAGGTAGTCAAAAATAACGGGAGCGGCATAGAGGTGGTCGACAGGGATGTCGAAGAACCCCTGGATTTGCTGCGCATGCAGATCCATGGTGAGAACTCGGTTTGCACCCGAGGCGACGATCAGATTGGCCACCAGTTTGGCGGTGATGGGCACTCGAGGCTGATCTTTCCGGTCCTGCCGCGCGTACCCGTAGAACGGGAGCACCGCAGTAATCCGGCTCGCACTGGCCCGCCGGAGAGCATCGATCATTATGAACATTTCCATCAGGTAATGATTTGCCGGCGGGCTCGACGACTGCACCACAAAGACGTCCTCACCGCGGACGTTCTCGTCGATCTTTACAAATGTCTCGCCGTTTGGGAATGCCTTGACGGTCGACCGCCCGAGTTGGATCCCGATGGAATGGCAGATTTCCCGGGCGAGGATGAGGTTGGAGTTGCCGCTGAAAACTTTCACAGGTGTGGAAAAGCAAAGACTCCCGCGAAATCGCCAGAGTACATGCGGCCAGAAGGCTGCGAAGTGCAGCGTAGGTGGGCAAGTGGATTTCTGTCAAAAGGAGAGGAAAAATGGAGGCGAGCGGACGCTTCCCAATGAGTTACCCAGCTTGCCCGCCGCATAGTAGACGTCGCCACCAAGTCTGTCTGGGGGAAATCCGCCGGGCCGCAAGTTCACGGAAATCACGACGCACGGCATGACGTGCCCAAAACCCGACGGTTAGACTGCAGACGACACAGAGTACGAACCAACGAACCTGCTGTACGTCGTCCGGAATGGTCTCCACCGCGCGGTTCGAGCCAAAAAAACCGATGCTACGAAGATAATCGAGGGTCGTCGCGGAGGACTGCACGACACCCCAGATCAACCAGGGTAATCCGATGGTCAAGAGAAGGGTTTCGGTTATCGCACGATTAGGGATGGGTGATGAAATTCCCCGCCATATCCCGCACCAGCCCAGAGCCCAAAGATCGACCCCGTAAAGAATCACGATGGGTCCGACCGTTTTCCAATTCATCGATCCACTCTGCCAGGGAAGCAGTGGCACCGACGCTGTCAGTGCCAGAAAAACCAGGGAGGGCCACAGAAACTGGCGTCGGAGGGAGTGCCAGACTCCCTGGAAGAAATCATCGTTCTCGATGGGAGTAGTCAGCAGCAGCTCGAGGGCGCCTGCGCGACGATCCTCGGCCAGTTGTCGGCACGCTTCGCCTGCAAACCAGAACTTCAGCAATCCGCCCAGGACGGCGGCCCAGGGAATAATCACGTCCCGATGGAGTGTGTTCGTGAGGTCCGTCCTGATGGCACCATATGCCAGTCCGGCGAGAGCGGCGGCGAGCAACGCCCATACCATGGCAGGTTTTCGGACCTCACGGCTTGCCAGCCAGGCGAAGGCTCCTTTTTGCAGCCACTTGAGACGGTGCTGACGTCGTCGGTCGGTAGGGCCGAACCGCCACCAGTGGACAACTTCCTTCCAACTCGCCTGCCCTGAAGAGCTCGGCGCCTCCCGGCGCGCGGATCGAAGGCAGCGGGCGGCCACGAGAAGAAAGGTCCAGCCGAGGGAGTGAATCCAGAGCATCGAGATCCAATAGCGCCACGGAGCGACATTTAAGGGCACACCTCGCGGCAATTTGTGCATCAAGGGGAATGCGAGGCTCGGCATCAAGATTCCACTGAGGCTGTCCATCGATGGCTGCTGCAGCCCTCCAGTACTGGATCTATAGAATAGAATGAGGAAGGGGGCGAAGACACCGATGAAAACCGCGAGCGATGCGAGGCTGCTGACCGCTCTTTCCTCGCGCATCAACGTGGAGAGCAAGATGGTGAGCGCCAGCGAAAAAAAGAGGAGATTGAATAGGGCGAGCGCCGTTTGGGCAAACGCGGAGCCGGTTACTCCGCCGAACAGAATTGCGTAGCCAAGCAGGGGCACCATCCCCAACAGGCCGTAGCCTGCGGCAATCGCCTTGCTAGAGACTTTTCCCAAAATGATGTCCATGGGCTTTAGGTCCGTGAGAAACAACAAGCCGAGTGTCCCTTCCCGCACTTCCTCGCAAATACACGACGCGGCAAGAGCCGGTCCAGCGAACAGGGCGTAGAGAGCGAGGACCACCGTCAGGCCCAGAAATAGATATTCACCCCATAGGGAACTGGCAACGCCATTGAGCAGCAGCAACAGGCTCAACAGACTGGCCGTGGCAACTCCGGCCATGGCCAGGCCGGTCCGAACCCGCCACGTCAGCGGCCGGCGGGACGCTTCGCGTAATTCGCGGCCGACGATGGGAAGAAAGGCCATTGGACAACAGATCCTCAAAACTACCGCCCCACAAACCGATGCCACCAACTGGAACGTTTTGCGCCCGGCACGATCGTGGCAAGATCACGGAACTGGGTGGTCAACACCCGGCGGCAATGCAGTATCCAGGCGACGTCAATTCCGATTCCGATTGTCGCCCAGGCAAGTAACAAGACGGTGAACTCGCTGTTGGTGGCCATCCAGGCCATTTGAGTTGCCATGAGAAAGGTCCCACCACCGACCGCCAGGAGCCACGGAATAATGATCACTCGGAATAGCACCCCCCCCGCCGAACCATCGCGTGTTCCCTGGCCGACCATGCCGAGCCACATGCCGACCCAGCAAAGGGTAAAAAAATCGAGCGCCAGGAAACCCATTCGGAGGATCCAAAAGAGTAACAACAACCCTTCGTCTCCAGTGCTAAGCTCATCAAACTTGAGAACGAACAGGACATCCACGAGGAGGACAATCCCGATGGCAGCGCCGAAATGACGCACGAGCGCCCCAACCTGCCCCCGCAGCACTTGGGCTACGGTCAAGTCCGTGGAGAGGTAAAGTTCCATTGCCCCGCTGCGTCGGTCTCGAGCGAACAGGCGAGGAGCCTCACTGGCCACCCATGCCTTGAGCGTGAAGTGGGCGAGGATCGACGTGATCAAGTAGGTCCCTGAGTCCCAGAAGCCGGATCCGAAACGCCAGCCAATGAAGAGAAAGAGGCAGGCCCCACCCAATAGCGCCATCCAGAGCAGGGGCCGCTTCCAGGGTTCCCTACTGGCCAGCCAAAGGATCGGATTCCGATCCAGGAGTTCCCGTCGGCTGTTCTGTTCCGCTTCCCGGGCGGCTCGCCCTGGAAGTCGCAGTCCACCGCCGCGGACAGCCTGAGACTGCTGCCAGGATCGCGGCAGCCACAGACTGGCGACGCCCAAGGCGGACCACGCGATGGCGTGGGTCGTCGCGAGGTTCAGCCAGAAAAGATCTTTGTTATCCAAATGA
>SIBK01000016.1 GCA_009695205.1 Pedosphaera sp.
ATCCGCTGACCGCCCGCGTATTCGTGAACCGCGTCTGGGCGCATTCCTTCGGCGTTCCACTCGTGGCGACTTCAAGCGATTTCGGAGTGCGAAGCGATCCGCCGAGCCACCCGGAGTTGCTCGACTGGCTGGCGGTGTGGTTCATGGATCATGACTGGTCCCAAAAGGAACTGCACCGCCTGATCGTGAAGAGCCGGACCTACCAGCAAACCTCAGATCCGGCGGGTGAAACGGTGGCTGCAAACCAACGACAGGATTTGCAGAACGTGAATCTATGGCGGATGAACCGAAAACGCCTCGATTTTGAAGCCCTTCGCGACAGCCTGCTCGCGGTCGCCGGCAACCTCGATCTCACTGCCGGAGGCCAAGCTGTCCCTGAGTTCTCGGACAATTCCACGCCGCGCCGGACGCTTTACGGATATATTGACCGTCAAAACTTGCCGGGATTACTGCGAGCCTTTGATTTCGCCAGTCCCGACGCCACCTCCGCAGGTCGATTTCAGACGAGCGTCCCCCAGCAGGCATTGTACTTCATGAACAGTCCCTTTGCGGTGAACCAAGCCCGTGAACTGGCCCGGCGCGTTGCCAACGAAGGCAACACCGAGACCATTGACCGCGTTCAGCGGATGTATGAACTGGCATTTCAACGAAAACCGGATTCGCAGGAACTCGCAGGCTCCCTTGCGTTCATCGAACACTCAGCCGTCGACTCACCGATGCCCACCGCATCAAACTCCGGGACCCGGCTCACTCAGTTGGAAAAACTCGCGCAGGTTTTGCTCGCAGCGAACGAATTCGTCTTCATCGATTGAAGCTTTCCGGTCGAACGGCGACGCCGATCGCCTCCCTTTCCAACGCTCGACGTCCCGACAGACCTTCGGGAGAAGCGCCGACAGTAAAAAACCGCTCGCCAAGTCGGTCTCGGGTCGGCACAAACTTGTTTTTCGTTAGACCTTCATGAACGAACAGATCGTTATCCTCGACTTCGGATCGCAATATACCCAAGTCATCGCGCGGCGAATCCGGGAATGCCAGGTCTTCTCGACCATCCTGCGCTTCGACACGCCGGCGGCTGAGATCGCCCGACTGGCTCCGCGGGGACTTATTCTTTCCGGTGGACCAAACTCGGTGTATACCGCCGATGCTCCCCTTCCGGATGGTGACATTTTCAATCTTGGGATTCCTATATTGGGGATCTGTTATGGAGTGCAGATTTTCGCTCACTTTCTTGGGGGCAAGGTGGAAAAAGGCAACAAGCGGGAGTACGGGAAAGGAACGCTTACGCTGCGGGATGGGAAGTGTCCCTTATTTCGCAAGCTGCCGAAGACCCTGCAGGTCTGGAATTCCCACGGGGATAAGCTCACCCGAATGCCCCCCGGTTTTAAGACCGTGGCGGTCACCGACAATTCCGAGTATGCCGCAATCGAAGATCGCGTCCGTCATCTCTACGGCATCCAGTTTCATCCAGAGGTGGCCCACACGCCGCGCGGACGGGAAATTATCGCCAACTTCGTGCATGGAATTTGCCGGAGTGGCTCAGGTTGGACCATGCGGCACTACCGGGAACAGGCAATCGAGGAGATACGCACCCAGGTTGGGAAAGAGCGGGTTCTGCTGGGGCTCAGCGGCGGAGTCGACTCGAGCGTCGCGGCCGCCCTCCTTCACGAAGCGGTGGGGGATCAGTTAACGTGCATTTTTGTTAATAATGGATTGTTGCGCGCCCGGGAAGCGGAAGTTGTGCAGGAGGTTTTCGGACGCCATTTCAAAATCCGCCTTCAATATGAGGATGCATCGGATCTATTCATGCGCCGGCTTCGGGGTATCACTGACCCCGAACGAAAGCGTAAGATTATCGGCCGGACGTTTATCGAAGTGTTCCAAGCCGCAACGCGCCGGGCAGGTCGGGCAAGATTCCTCGCTCAGGGAACCCTCTACCCGGACGTCATCGAATCTGTGCCAATCGCCGGAAATCCCGCCGCGATGATCAAATCTCACCACAACGTGGGAGGCCTGCCGAAGAATATGAAATTCTCCCTGGTGGAACCGCTGAGGTACCTGTTCAAGGATGAGGTGCGGGCACTAGGCCTCGAACTCGGCCTCCCGGCCGAAATCGTCAACCGGCAACCCTTCCCAGGCCCTGGTCTGGCGGTCCGTATACTCGGTGAAGTGAGCCCCGAGAAATGTGAAATCCTTCGAAAGGCAGATGCCATCGTGGTTGAGGAAATGAAGGCCACTGGATGGTACTACAAGATCTGGCAGAGCTTCGCCGTCCTGCTGCCCATTCGGAGCGTCGGCGTCATGGGCGACGAACGAACCTACGATTTTACGATCGCGTTACGGGCGGTGGAATCTCAAGACGGTATGACCGCCGACTGGGTCAAACTCCCGTACGACCTGCTAGAACGGCTCTCGAGCCGCATCATTAATGAAGTCAAGGGCGTCAACCGGTGCGTCTTCGATATCACAAGCAAGCCACCGGGAACCATTGAGTGGGAATGACAACGCACAGCCGTTGAAAATCCCGGGTCCGTGATTTCTCGCGGTTCACCCGGTCCAAATCGCCATGTATCGCCTCCAGCTCGTCAGCGGCGAAGAATCCGGGCCACTCACCGCCGTACAGGTCTGCGGTTGGGTAATCACCGGCCGGGCGGATGCCGGCACGAGGGTCCAGAGAGGAAACCATGATGACTGGCAGGCGATTGGGGACTTTGAGGAGTTCGCCGCCGCTTTCCAGAATGCGATAGCCGCTCCCACGTCGATGACAGATTTCGCCGCCCGTCCCTTTTCTGGACTCGCTGTGCTATCCATCACGGTGGCGGCTCTGTGCCTGCTTACCGCCGTGATCGCCGGCCTGCAATTGCCGTGGTTCTATAGTCGCGGCCTCGTGGCTGGCGTGCGGACCTACAACTGGTTCGGGATCCTTGGCCTACTGAGCGCCTTCCTCGGCTTCGAACACGTTACAGGCGGGTCAAAGTCGCTCCGGGGGCGTAATCTCGCGCTGGCTGGCGGTCTGTGCTCCGTCCTGTGTGTCGCTGCGGGGGTCTACGCCAATGTCCACATCGTCTCCGAAGTGACTCGGAACTACCAGCAACGGCTCGCCGCCAATCCAAGGGTCCAGCGGTTCGGCGATCTTCCAGACAATCAACTGGCCGCAAAACAGTTGATCGTCACCGCCCGCACGCTGACCAATCTCCCGGCCGCCTCCAACTGGTTTGAAGCGCTCGGGCCCGATGT
The DNA here is from genome assembly GCA_009695205.1 of Pedosphaera sp. Lineage (GTDB taxonomy): Bacteria > Verrucomicrobiota > Verrucomicrobiia > Limisphaerales > UBA9464 > SIBK01. The sequence continues at coordinate 3,235 of SIBK01000016.1, forward strand.
GGCCGATCTGGATGCTACAGGCCGCGGGTTGAATTTCGCATTAAACGCGAGCGTGGCAGGGCGTCGTCCCGCAGGGCTGCGGCGGGATACCGTCGTCTTTTTCGAAACGGGTCGGGTCGGGACCAATCTGGCGGGCGGTGCCGAGTTGCTGCGACGCACGACCGGCGCCAAAGATCGAATCTCGGTTGCACTGGCCGATGGTCGGGCGATGCTTATTCCCGGATCGCGGGCCGGGACATTGCGCTGGTCGCCATAAAAAAGAACGCCCGCACAAGGCGGGCGTTCTTCAAAAAATCAGCGCTTTTCGCGCTCAAGCTTCGGCGGTGCCAGCTTTTTCCTTCTCCGGCTCGGCGGGAATTGCGTCGACAGACGCGACGGGCAGTTCGACAAGCTCCAGAATAGCCAACTGCGCGGAGTCTCCGTTTCTCTGTCCGAGCCGGATGATCCTCGTGTAACCACCCATGCGGTCCTTAAAAACGGGCGCAATCTTGTCAAAGAGGATATGAACAACGTCGTGTTCGTTGCGCCAAGCCTCACGGACCACCTTGCCCTTGCGAGTTGGTTTCCCGTGAAAGAGGCTCCGGGGCTGCTGACGGAGTTTCGCCGCCGCCAATCTCCGGGCGTGCACGTTATACTCCTTCTTCGCACCAATTGCCGCACGCCCTAGCGTGATCAGCTTTTCGACCACCGGCCGAAGGACCTTCGCCTTCGTCAGAGTAGTCGTGATGCGGTGATGTTTGATCAAGCTGCAGGCCATGTTGGCAAGCATCGCATTGCGATGGTCGCCTTTGCGGCCAAGTTTCGCGTTGCGCTTAAGGTGGCGCATGAGAGTTCGGAGTTTAGAGTTTCTTGGTTTCGCCGACCGGCTCCAGCAGAGCCGGATCAATATTCATGCCCAGTGTCAGGCCGAGAGCTTGGAGCTTTTCCTTGATCTCGTTCAGCGACTTCTTGCCGAAATTACGATACTTGAGCATCTCCTGCTCGCTCTTCAAGGCCAATTGCCCAACGGAGGTGATGTTGGCGTTATTTAGGCAATTAGCGGCTCGGACACTCAACTCGATCTCATTGACCGACATGTTGAGCAATTTGCGGAGCTTGGCCTTTTCATCATCCTGCGGTTTGATCTCCTCCTCGAATTCCACGGCATTTTTGTCGTAGCCAACAAAAACGTCCAAGTGATGCTGGAGAATCGCCGAAGCCTGCGTGAGCGCGTCGTCCGGAGAAATGCGGCCGTCCGTCCAGATTTCAAGAATCAACTTATCGTAGTCGGTCCGCTGCCCAACGCGCGCAGCCTCGACATTATACCGGACTCGGGAAACGGGAGAAAACAGAGAATCGATTGCGATGATGCCAATCGCCTGGTCGACCTTCTTGTTTTCGTCCCACGGACAGAATCCGCGCCCCACCTTGATCTCAAACTCCATCTCGAGCTTCTTCTTTTTATCGAGAGTGCAGATGAGCTGGTCAGGGTTTACCAGTTCAATGTTCTGGTTGACCTGGATATCGGCGGCCGTTACGGCACCTTCCTTGTTCACCGAGAGCAGGAGCATCTGCGGTTCACGGCTGTGGGCCTTGAATTTGATTTTCTTAAGGTTGAGGACGATATCCGTGACATCCTCGACCACGCCATCCACCGTGGTGAACTCGTGCATGGCACCATCGATTTTGACTGAAGTAATTCCTGCGCCTTCCAGCGAGGATAGCAACAGGCGTCGGATGGAATTGCCGATGGTGTGACCAAAGCCCGTTTCAAAGGGTTCTGCCACAAATTTTGCGTAAGTCTGTGTTGCCGTCGACTCGTCTTTCGCGAGTCGCTTCGGCATTTCAAATCGTCCAAGTCGGATAGGCATAGGCATTCAGGATTGCAATTTTAAACTGGGCCGCTCGGAGTTTTACTCCCGGTTCCGAGCTTCCCCATATAATTGCGGCCAGCCGCGAACCGCGCGGCAGGATTGCTTAACGGGAGTAAAATTCGACGATAGCCTGTTCGTTGGCAATCGGTTGGATTTCGTCGCGAGAGGGAACGCGGAGCAGGGTCGCCTTGAGATGCTCACGATCCAGGGAAACCCAATCAGGAATAACCCGCGCGGTGGATCCTTCGAGGTTTTTCGTGGCCATTTGCTTCGACTTTGGATGGTCCCGGATCTCGATCACGTCGTTGACCCGTACAGCAAAGCTTGCGATCCCGGCCTTGCGGCCATTCACCTTCACGTGCCCATGCGTTACCATCTGGCGGGCACCCGCTCGTGTCACACCGAACCCACTGTGGTAAACCAAATTGTCCAAACGTGACTCCAAAATCTGGAGCATCTTCTCGCCTGTGACACCCCGCATCCGAAGCGCCCGCTCATAGACGTTGCGGAATTGACGTTCCAGAAGGCCATAGTAATAGCGAAGTTTCTGCTTCTCGATCAACCCTACGGCGTAATCACTGTGCTTACGCCGGGACTTCGGGCCGTGAACGCCCGGAGGATAGTTGCGACGTTCGAGGTACTTCGAATTGCCAAAAATCGGCACACCAAAACGGCGGCTGATGCGGACACGCGGACCAGTATAACGAGCCATGACCGGAAAAAGATAAAAAAGGGTTGAAAGCGAGAATGAACTAGACGCGGCGCTTCTTGCGCGGACGGCAGCCGTTGTGAGGGATGGGGGTCACGTCTTTAATAGAAGTAATATCCATCCCGATGGCCTGAAGGGCGCGGATTGCAGATTCACGTCCAGATCCAGGCCCATTGACTCGAATTTCGATTTCACGCATGCCGTGCGACATCGCCTGGCGGGCGGCATCCTGGGCAGCCTGTTGGGCTGCGAACGCTGTGCTCTTTCGAGAGCCTTTGAACCCAACTCGACCGGCCGTGCTCCAGCCAATCGTGTTACCCTGCATGTCCGTGATGGTCACCTGGGTATTATTGAACGTAGCCAGGATATTCGCGACACCCGCGGTGATGTTTTTCGATCCCTTCGCCTTGACGATCTTCTTTGCGTTCGGATCGTCTCCCAACAACTCGGCGGCAGACGGCGCAGCCGCCGCCGCGGTGACTGCGGGAGCCGTGGCATTGGGCGCGGGCGCACCTGCAGCGGCAGCGGCGTTGACGGGCTTCTTCGCCCTTGCCGGTTTCTCAACCGCAGGTGCGGTTGCTTCGCCCTCTTTGTTAGCCGGGGCCTTCTTAGGCTTAATTTCTTCAGGCATGGTCTCGAATCAGGTGGTAAAAGTTTTAGTGTATGCCCGTTTTGGCGTTGGGATTCCGTTGCACACCCACCGTCCGGCGGGGACCTTTGCGGGTTCGGGAATTTGTCTGCGTCCGCTGCCCTCGCACCGGCAGGCTGCGAAGATGCCGTTGGCCGCGATACGATTTAATCGCCTGCAGGCGCTTCAGATTAAGGCCAAGTTCCCTGCGGAGGTCGCCCTCGATCACATATTTGCCTTCCTGGATCGCGTTAACGATCTGGGACAGCTGGTTTTCGGAAAGGTTCTTCGCTCGAACGGCCGGGTCGATGTTCGCTCGGGTCAGAATCTCGCGAGCGTTCACCGGGCCCAGCCCGTAGACGTATCGGAGGGCAATGTCCACCCTCTTCTCTCCTGGAATATCAACACCTAAAATTCTTGGCATACTTTTCCTGTTTCCATGCTCTAAACCTTAGCCCTGCCGTTGTTTGTGCCGAGCGTTTGAACAAATCACTCGGATCACACCCTTCCGGCGGACTATCTTGCAGTTTACACAAAGTTTTTTGACTGATGCGCGCACTTTCATCGTGTTTCCAAATTATTACTCCGAACCCTCAGTACAGGTTCGGCAAATCATCTCTCGTCAATATTTCTGGATCCCCTTCGGTCACCAGAACCGTATGTTCAAAGTGGGCCGCAAACTGACGATCTTGCGTCACCACCGTCCAACCATCTTCCAAAATCTCTACTGCGGGCTTACCCGCGGTCACCATGGGCTCGATGGCGATGGTCATGCCCGGTTTCAGCCGAACACCACCCCGCCGGCCATCATCGTAATTCGGAACCTGCGGATCTTCGTGGACGGACCGACCAACACCGTGCCCGCAAAATTCTCGCACCACTCCGAAACCGTTCGATTCCACCCATTCTTGCACCGCTCGACCTACCGTAGTAACACGGTTGCCCGCTCGAGCAAAAGAAACACCAGCATACAAAGCTTTTATGGTCACGTCTATCAGTTTCTGCGCTGCCGGGCTACAGCCCCCACACGCGACCGTCATTGCCACATCCCCGACCATACCCTCAAAACGCACGCCAACATCCAGTTTTACCAAGTCTCCCAACTGTACACGCCTCACACCACCAATCCCGTGGATCACACCTTCATTTACAGAAATGCAACACTGCCCAGGGAAATCACGATACCTATGAAAGGCGCTAACGGCCCCGTGCCTTCGTATGATCTGACCCACTTGGACATCGAGATCCCCGGTACTCACCCCCGGTGTGACTAAGAGCGATGCTTCTCGCAAAACACGGGCTGCTACGGCCCCAGCCTTCCGCATGGATTCAATCTCGCGCGGACTCTTGAGCACAATCTTGCTCATAGCGTCAGCCGATAGCTTTCTCTGCGTTGTCCACGTCCCATTCGAATTACTGCCAAAGAACAATAAAATTCACGCCCGCCCTCGAATTCGACCCTTCTGCAAAAATCCATCGTAGTGTCGCATCAGCAGATGCGATTCCATCTGTCGCATGGTATCCAGAAGAACACCGACCGTAATCAGCAGCGACGTTCCTCCGAAGAAACTTGCGACATTGGGATCAATTCGCAGAAATCGGGTTAAAAGCAAGGGGACCACTGCTATCAACACAAGGAAAATTGCACCCGCGAGAGTCACTCGGCTCATCGTATTGTGGAGAAAATCACTCGTGGCGCTGCCCGGTCGAATTCCAGGGATATAGCCACCGTACTTCTTAAGGTCATCCGCAACCTGCAATTCATTGAACTGCGTGGCAACCCAGAAGTACGAAAAGAACAGGATCATTAACGCATAGAGCGAAAGATAGATCCACCCGCCGTCCCCACGACTCAAGGAAGATCCGATATCCGTTAGCAGGTTCATCTTGGTGATCTGCCCGATCTTGGAGAGAATCATTCCTGGAAACATCAGGATCGCGGAGGCGAAAATGACCGGCATGACACCGGCATAATTCACACGCAACGGCATGAAGGAAGTACCTCCGGAGTACACCTTGCGTCCGACGGCCCGTTGGGCGTACTGAACCGGTATCTTACGCTGGCCCTGAGTCACCATAATTACCCCCGCTATAACTACGATCAGAAGACCAACCAGCAAAACGGCATGCGTCCAGTTGTACTGGCGCAGTGAGGGATCCGGTGGAAAAAACATAACCCGTAGGGCATGAAAGGCGAGCGGCAGGCTGGAGAGAATGCCGATTGTGATGATTAGCGAAACACCATTGCCTACGCCTCGCTCGGTGACCTGTTCCCCCAACCACATCATCACCAGCGTGCCCGTGGTGAGGATGATAACGGTTTGAATCCGGTATAACCACGCGTTGTCAATGGTGACGATCTTCTGATTGAATTCGAACACCTGGGGGTTTTCCCAGCTTAAGGCGAGAACGAGTCCCTGACCGACGCAGAGCAGCACGGTCAGATACCGTCCGTAAGCCACGATTTTCGCGCGCCCCCCCTCTTCACGGGCTAGTTTGCCAAGACCAGGAATGACCGCTGTGAGAAGTTGGATAATAATGGTCGCCGAGATATACGGCATGATACCCAAGGCACCGACTGCGCATTTTTCCAGACCCCCGCCGGTGAAAAGACTATAAAATCCGATGGCACCACTGCCACCCACCCGTTTGGCTTGCTCGTCAAAATGTTGCTGTAGTGCAGCGCCATCCAGGCCTGGAATGGGCACCAACATGATGAGTCGGGCTGCAGTCAGCAGCAACCCCGTGAAAAGTATTCGAGAACGGAGTTCCGGAATCTTAAAGCAATTCGCAAGCGTTTGAAGGAGGCGGCCTATCATGTTGAAAAAGGAGGAATGCGGCGAAGGGTCACGATTACCGGGTGACCACTTCGGCGGTTCCGCCGAGCTTTTCGATGGCAGACCTAGCGGAGGCGGAGAACGCTGATGCCTTGACCGTTAGTTTCCGGGTGAGCGAACCAACGCCGAGTACTTTGATCCCGGCGCTGCGGCCGTTGGCAAGCCCCGCCTTCCGGAGGGTTGCTTCATCAACAGTCGCGCCGTTCTCGAAAGTATTCAAGTCGGACAGATTCACCGGCAGGTAAACCGTTGTAAACCTGGCATTGTTGAATCCTCGCTTTGGCAAACGACGAATGAGGGGCATTTGTCCACCCTCGAAGCCGATGCGGATAGAGGAGCCGGACCGTGCGGTCTGGCCCTTACCACCTCGACCGGAAGTCTTGCCGTGTCCGCTGGATTCGCCAATACCGAGGCGTTTCCGCCGATGCTTGGATCCGGGACGGGGTTTGAGATCGTGGAGTCGCATAAAATCAGGCAGTCTTCTTGAGTCGGTGTTCGAGGCCGCGCGCTTTGAAAATCTCCTCGCGGCGACGCAGTTGCTGGAGCGCGGTCAAGGTTGCCTTCGCAACATTGGCGGCATTCTTGGAACCGAGTGACTTGCTGAGGATATCTCGAATTCCGGCCGACTCGACTACCGCGCGCACCGTCTTGCCACAAATCAGTCCCGTTCCAGCGGAAGCGGGACGGAGCAGCACTTTAGCGCCGCCAAAATGAGCATATACTTCGTGGGGAATGGTGTTGTCATTGAGTGACACCATTTGCAGTTGAGTACGGGCGTTCTCGCCTCCTTTCTTGATGGCTTCACTTACCTCGGCACCCTTGCCAAGCCCCAACCCCACCCTGCCCTTGCGATCGCCCATGACGACGAGAGCACTAAAGCTGAACCGCCGGCCGCCTTTTACCACCTTGGCAGAGCGATTGATATACAGCACTTTTTCAGCGAGATCGTCCCGCTTGCCATCACTTTCCGACTCCCGTCGGCGCCGGCCGCCCCGGTCACCTCGGTCATTACGGAAACCCCGTTCGGCGCTAGTTGCAGTCGCCGGTGCCCCCGCCGACGGTGCAGCCGTTGCCACGGCCGCCGACGACGAATAAGCATTGATTATTTCCTTCTCTTCAGCCACGATTGGATCCTCCGTCTGGTTTAAAAGTTAATACCGCCTTCGCGTGTCGCGTCCGCGAGAGCCTTCACCTTACCATGATACCGGGCGGAACCCCGATCGAAAACCACGGTGGTAATATTGGCTGCCTTTGCAGCCTCCGCAGCAAGCTTACCGATTGCCACGGCGACTTCGACATTGGCCCGCGCGGGAGTCTTGGCCACGGACTTATCCCGGGTCGTTACGGCCGCCAAGGTTCGTCCCGCGGCGTCGTCGATGAACTGCACATAGATGTGCTGTCCACTGAACTTCACACTCATCCGAGGACGAGCGATCGTTCCGATCACCTTTTTGCGGACCCGCCATCGACGCTTGATGGCCAGTTCATGTTTCTTGTCCGTTCTCATTTCGGAAGCTTTTGCAAATTGTATTACGCGGAGGGATACCCCGCCAAAAATTACTGGACAGTCTTGCCTTCCTTGCGGACGACGTGTTCGCCGACGTAGCGAACGCCCTTGCCCTTATACGGCTCAGGCGGGTAATAGGCGCGAATCTCGGAGGCAACCCGTCCCACGAGTTCCTTGTCGACACCATCGATTGTCAATTTCGTATTCTCCTCGACGGTAATCTTAATGCCGGTGGGAATTGGGTAATGAACGGGATGGCTGTACCCGAGATTCAAGTTGATGATCGCTCCCTGGACAGCGGCCTTGAATCCGACGCCCTGAATTTCCAGTTTTTTCTGAAAACCATCGCTGACGCCTTTCACCATATTGTTCACAAGCGCACGGGCTAAACCGTGCATTGCGCGGGCCTCCGCGTTTTCACCACTGCGGCTGACTCTTAGCAGGGCGCCCTCGACCACGGCGGCGGTATGCCGAGGCAAGGTAAGTTCCAGTTTCCCCTTCGGTCCTTCGACAGCGACATGGCTCCCGTTGACGGTCACCTTGACCTTCACGGGAATCGTCACAGGATTTTTACCAATTCGAGACATATCCAAAAATTCCTTTACCAAAAATTCCTTTGGTTACCAAACGTAGCAGACCAACTCGCCACCAAGGTTTTGGCGACGCGCGTCGCCTCCGGTCATTAACCCCTTGGAAGTGGACAAGATGGAAATGCCCATTCCGCCAAGAACCCGAGGAATTTCGGTGCTACGTACATAGCGACGAAGTCCTGGGGTGCTGATCTGCCGAAGGCCAACGATCACGGGGCGACTCCCCTGGTACTTGAGACCGAGCTTGAGGCTTTTCTTGGCAGCCGTCCCCTCCGAGGTGACGTCGTGGATATAACCTTCCTGCTTGAGGATCACAGCAACCGCCTCCCTCATTTTGGAGTGCGGCATGGTAACGGCAGGATGTAGCGCCATTCCGGCGTTGCGAATCCGTGTGAGCAGATCAGAAATGGGATCAGCAGTCATGGGTGTAAAAAATTACCAACTCGCCTTGGTGACACCCGGGATCAAGCCATTCAGGGCAAGTTCGCGGAAGGTGAGGCGAGACACCCCGAATTTACGGATGTAAGCATGGCGTCGGCCCGTGATTTTGCACCGATTGACCACCCGTACAGGGCTGGCGTTCTTCGGCAGTTTCTGCATGCCGGCGTAGTCGCCCTTCGCCTTCAATTCGGCGCGGACCGCGGCGTATTTCATCACCGTTTGCAATTTACGCTGGTTCCGAGCCAGCCAGGCTTTAGTGGCCATAGTGTGGTAAAATAGAGAAATCCAGAGGTTTACTTAGAAAATGGCATGCCCATCAATTTGAGGAGATCGTAGGCTTCCTCATTTGTAGGAGCGGTCGTCACGATGGTAACATCCATCCCTTGCTGCCGTTTGATCTTGTCGAGCTCAATCTCAGGGAAGATTGTCTGGTCCGATAAACCGAGGGAGTAACTGCCTCGACCATCAAACTGGCGAGGACTGACGCCGCGAAAGTCACGGATGCGCGGCAGTGCGGAAGCGACTAGGCGGTCAAAAAACTCATACATCACTTCGCGACGGAGCGTCACGCGGCAGCCAACGGACTGGCCTTGGCGCAGTTTGAAATTTGCGACGCTCTTTTTAGCCTTGGTGATCACAGGTTTCCGACCCGTGATCGAAGTAAGATCCTTGGCGGCATCCTCAACAGCTCCTTTTTCCAAGGAGGCACTGACGCCCATATTGATGACGATCTTCTCGATTCGCGGGATCTGGTGGACGTTCGTATAACCGCGCTTCTCCTTGAGAGCGGGGCCGACCTCTTCCTGATATTTTAGCTGCAAACGGGGCTTCATAGCTTATGGCTTCTTCGATCGGCCGGCGTCGTACGCCTCAACCTTCATGACATTGGATATATGGATCGGGCCTTCAAGCCAGAGCACACCACCCTGCGGACTCTGCTGGCTTTTCCGGAGAAAATGCTGTACGGGACGTACCAATCGGTCCCGTTCATCCTTTCCCTCGTCCCGTGAACGCTCATCGGTGCCCTCGAGCACGACCGATCCGCGGGCGGGAAAAACACGGGTGATCTTGCCGCGACGGCCTTTGCCGGACCCGGCGATCACCACTACTTCATCGCCCTTTTTAACGTGACACTTAGGCATACTCGTACGCTTCGTTACAAATTGTCGAATTTCTCTTAGATGACTTCGGGAGCCAGGGAAATGATCTTCATGAACTTCATGTCGCGCAACTCGCGGGCGACCGGTCCAAAAATTCGAGTTCCCCGGGGATTGTTTTCCTTGTCGATGATCACCACGGCGTTCCGGTCAAACCGAACGTAGGAACCATCGTTGCGACGGATCGGCGCCCTTGTGCGGACGATGACCGCGTTTTGGACTTCGCCCTTTTTGACGGTTCCATCGGGAGCGGCTTCTTTGATGTGGACTTTGATGACGTCGCCAATGCGAGCGTACCGTTGATTGCGGCCGATGACGCCAATGGTCCATGCGACCTTGGCCCCGGTATTGTCAGCCACATCGATGCTAGAGCGAATTTGCAACATATAAATCGTCCCTGGTTCAGGCAGCGGCCCTGATCGAGCCGTCTGCATTCAGAATCTCGACCAACCTCCAGTTCTTTGTTTTTGAGAGCGGGCGGGTTTCCTGGATCCGTACCAGGTCGCCAACCTTTGCTTGGCTTTTTTCATCGTGGGCATAGAACTTGGAAGAACTCGTCACGACCTTCTTGAATTTGGGATGGCGAAACCGGCGTTCGACACGCACCACGATTGTCTTGGTCATCTTATTGGAGACGACCTCGCCCATCCGATCTTTGCGGTGTCCTCGAGTTGGAATGGTTTCTGCCATACGCGATTAGGGCTTCTTTGCGGGGGGGGGCGACTTACGGACACTGCTAAGGCGGGTTTCGCAACGGGCGATATCCCGGCGCAACTGGCGCATCCGATGGGGTTTCTCCATACGTGCCGACGCCTGTTGCAGGCGAAGGTTGAATAACTCGTGGCGCATTTCGCGGCTTCGGGCCACGAGCTCCACCGGTGTCAGATCCTTAATTTGGATTTTTTTTGCCATGGAAATCAGCTTAAAGCTTTGGTGTTAGGCTATCTTGTGACGAGAGACAAATTTGGACCTGATCGGCAACTTGGTTGCCGCCAGGCGCATGGACTCACGCGCCACCGCCTCGGTCACACCGTCCACTTCGAATAATATGGTAGCAGGGCGAATAACCGCCACCCAGGATTCCACACCGCCCTTACCGGTACCCATACGCACTTCGAGAGGTTTCTTGGTGAAGCTCTTGTCCGGAAAAATCCGAATCCAAACTTTCCCACGGCGCTTCATGTGGCGGGTGACCGCCACACGAGCGGCTTCAATCTGCTTGGTATCCATCCAGCAACGTTCCAAGGCCTGGAGCCCGTATTCTCCGAAGGCCACGGTGTTGCCCCGCGAAGCCAACCCGGTTCGGTGACCTCGCTGCATCTTGCGGTACTTAACTCTTGCCGGCATCAACGCCATACTGGGTATCTCCTAGAAAAAATTTGGTTGCTGCGGTTATTTGGCCGCCACGGTTTCTGGACGTCGTTCTGCCGGAGGACGTTCGGAGCGCTCAGGTCGATCCTGTTTTTCCGCCTTTTTCTGCTCTCCCTTACAAATCCAACACTTGATTCCCAACTTTCCGTAAACCGTGTTTGCCTCGGCGAAGCCGTAATCGATGTTGGCCCGAAGGGTATGCAGCGGGACGCTGCCTTCGTGGTATTTTTCCACCCGAGCGATTTCGGAACCGCCGAGCCGGCCAGCGCAACGGATCTTAATCCCGAGCGCACCGAAATCCATGGCGGTCTGCACCGACTTTTTCATGGCCCGTCGGAAGCTGATGCGACGCTCGAGTTGGAGCGCCACATTTTCCGCCACGAGTTGGGCATCCGTCTCCGGTTGCTTGACTTCCTGAATGTCGACGTAAATTTCTTTTCCGGTCATCTTCGACAGCTCTTCCTTTAGCTTGTCGATCTCCGACCCTTTGCGGCCAATGACGACACCGGGACGCGCGGTGAAAATTGTCACGCGACAGCGGTTGGCTGCCCGTTCAATCTCAATCTTGGGTACGGCGGCGGATTCCAGTTTTTTCTTTAAGATGCGCCGAATCGTGGCGTCTTCTACAAGCAGGCCGGCGAAGTCCTTCTTCGTGGCATACCATCGGGAGCGCCATTCGCGGTTAACCGGAATGCGGAATCCAATCGGGTTGGTCTTCTGTCCCATATAATCAGTTGTCGGTCAGAACGATCTTGATGTGGCTGCTGCGCTTGATAATAGGTCCAGCGGAACCGCGGGCCTTCGGCTGGAAGCGCTTCAACGAGCCGGCTGTCTGAGCGAACGCTCCGGAAACCCGAAGCCGCTCCCGTTTCAATCCGTGATTGTTTTCCGCATTGGCGATCGCAGACTGCAGAGTCTTCGCTACGGCCCGGGCGGATTTGCGTGGGACGACCTGCAGAACGGCAAGAGCCTGGACTGCATTCATTCCCTGCACTTGGCGAACGACCTCTCGCACCTTTTGCGGAGACATCCGGAAATTCTTGAGTATGGCCTGGACTTCCATGGGGATCCTACTTCGCCTCCGCTTTCGCGGTGTGAGCTCCGTGTTTCTTGAAGGTCCTTGTGAACGAAAACTCGCCCACTTTGTGACCTACCATGTTTTCAGTGACGAAAACCGGGGTGAAAATCTTTCCGTTATGCACGTTCAACGTTAGCCCGACAAAATCAGGCGTAATCGTCGACCGCCTCGACCAAGTCTTGATCGGTGTTTTTGATTTGTTGGCCTTGGCTTTATCGACCTTCAACTGCAGGTGCAGGTCGATGAATGGCCCCTTCTTTAATGAACGTCCCATAAGCTTGATTACTTACTTCAGTTTCATCGCCCGGCCATCGCGGCGCACCAGGATGAACCGATTGGAAATCTTGTGTTTGTTCCGGGTGCGCTTCCCCTTGGCAAGCAACCCCCACGGGGAGGTCAGATGCTGGCGGCCACCGCCGCCCTTGCTCTTGCCCTGGCCACCCCCGTTTGGGTGATCGACAGGATTGCGTACCATTCCGCGACTCATCGGCCGTTTGCCACGGTGAATGGACCGGCCGGCCTTCCCAAGAACCACATTCTCGTGCTGCCCATTACCCACCTGGCCAATCGTCGCCATGCAGTTCTCATGAATGCGCCGGATCTCACCCGAAGGGAGACGAACCTGCGCATAACCGGCATCGCGCGACATCAGCGTCGCAGCAGAGCCAGCCGAGCGAACCACCTGTCCGCCACGGCCGGGCACGAGCTCAATATTGTGAATCGAAAGCCCAACGGGAATGGAAGAAAGGGGGAGGGCATTGCCCACGGTCGGCGGCGCCTTGATCCCGTTGGAGATTGCTGCACCCACCACCAGTCCGTCCGGGCAAATGATATAACGGCGTTCCTTGTCGGCGTACTCAACAAGGGCAAGACGGGCGCTACGAATCGGATCGTACTCGACCGCGATGACCTTTGCCTCCTGATCGAGCTTGTTCCGCCGGAAATCGACGCAGCGAACCTTTTGCTTGTGGCCACCACCGATGGCCCGTGCCGTTACCCGGCCATGGACATTGCGGCCACCGGTCTTCTTACGAGTATAGACCAACGCCTTCTCCGGACGAGTTTTCGTAATGTCCGAAAAATCGGCGTAGGTCATATACCGCATCGACGGTGTTAATGGTCTAAACGTTTTCACTGTTAAAAATCAAGTTTCACGGGACTCGCATCCTCGTGCTGCCTGCCATCACTCTCAGTCGCGAGGAGCGACATGATTATCGGCCGGCATTTAATCCCCTCATCCCGAGGGACGAAAGGAGCGGAGAGACTATTGTTCAGGGAGTTTGATGCAAGAGTATTTCGAATCTTTTTGAGGGTGGGGGTTGAAATTCACGGAATTCCCATATTATTTGAATGTTTTCATCCAGAAAGATTCGCCTATCCCACGGGACTTTCTGCGGACTTCCGCTTCTCGACCGACAAGAAATTCCCCTTCCGACCCGAATTTCACCCGAGTGGCTAGGAATCGTGGACGGGGTCGGGACGGTCGCGCAATTCCCCTAAATTGGGCTGAAACATCATGGAAACGACAATAAAAGGAGCTGTTTTCCAGATTCATCCGCCGCCTTTTTGTGTCGGCGCACGTCGGATTCTGAAGGATCTGAAGGTTCCGTCGCCAATTTCTGGAAGGACATAGTTTCCGACGAAGGAACATCCGAGGGAGCAAAAATTCAGCACCACGCACGGCGGCCGAACGTCTCGAGGCTCTCGTCGTTACCAAATCCCCTACCCTTCTCGACTTTTGAAACTGAAAGGACACGTCGGGGCCAAGCGCATAAAAACCCGGGAAAAGCATTGCTTCAGCTTGTTCGCTTGCTACCGTTCCCGGCCCTTCCCGCCTTGCGGCAAGAAGGCAAAACGGCTCTGACAGTCCGGGGGCATGTGCTCCCGGCGGCCTTAACAACATCGGTACCCAATCCCGTTTTTCCGCGGGATGCCGCCCCAGAAAAGAGGGTCGGTGTAAGCCATTGGAAAATTGCAATCGCATGTCGACAATTGGAGTTAAAGAGTTACTTGAAGCTGGCGTCCATTTTGGGCATCAGACTCGCCGTTGGAACCCGAAGATGAAGAAGTTCATTTTCGATGCGCGGAACGGCATTCACATCATCGATCTTTCGAAAACGGTACCTCAATTGGACGCCGCTTTGAATTTCCTCGCTCAGACCGCAGCCAAGGGTGGAAACATCCTGTTTGTCGGCACCAAGAAGCAGGCGCAAGCAGCAGTCAAAGAATCCGCCAAGATCTGCAGCCAGATGTTTGTAACCGAGAGGTGGCTCGGGGGCACCCTGACCAATCTCAAAACCGTCAAACGCTCGCTGAAGCGGATGAAGGAGATTGAGAAGATGGAGCAGGACGGCTCGATCAACAAGTACGTCAAGCAGGAGCAGTCGATGATCCGCCGCGAGCACGCCCGATTGTTCAAGAATCTCGACGGTCTGCGGACCATGGATGCCCTGCCCGATGTGATGTTCGTCATTGACATCAAACGGGAGCACAACGCTGTGGCAGAAGCCCGCCGGTTGAAGATTCCCCTGGTTGCGATTGTCGACACCAATTGTGATCCGGATCTTGTCGATTTCCCAATTGCCGGTAACGACGACGCCATCCGGTCCGTGAAACTTCTGCTGGGCGCGATTACGGATACAATTTCGAAGGCAAAAGCCGAATATGACGCAAAAAGGGCGCGCAAGCCGGCTGAAAAGACCGAGGTCCCCGCCGCCGAGGCGCCCGCCGCTCCAGACTTGGCTCCGTCGGCAAATCCTGCCGCCTAGGCCTCCTGAGTATTCATCGCCCGCCACCGACCCTCGCGGTCGCACCGGCGGGCGTTTCCTCTTCCTGCAGACACGAAACAGCTCCGAATCCACTTATGTCAGAAATTACTCCAGCCCTGGTGGGCAAACTCCGTGAAATGACCAATGCCGGTCTCATGGACTGCAAGAACGCTCTCGTTGACGCGAAGGGCAATCTCGACGGTGCCGTGGACATCCTCCGTAAGAAGGGGGCAGCCTCGGCTGCGAAAAAAGCTGGGCGCGATGCCAAAGAAGGACTTATCGCCCAAGCCGTGACGGCAAACGGAAAAGTGGGCGTTCTGGTTGAAGTGAATTGTGAGACGGATTTCGTCGCGCGCAATGACAGCTTCAAGGCTTTTTGCAGCGATTTGGCCAACAAGATCGCCGCCAGCCCAACCGCGAACTTCGAACCGGACCGCGTTGCCGCCGTGGCGCGAATCGGAGAAAATATCCAGATTCGTCGCCATGAGAGACTTGAAGTCGGCGGTAGCGGCCTCGTGGCGGCCTACATCCATACGGGTGGCAAAGTCGGTGTGCTCGTTGAGGTGGGCGCCAGCCGGGATATCACGGTTCAGCAGGAGATTTTCAAGCAGCTCGTCCGCGACATTACGCTTCAAATCGCCGCAGCCAGTCCCGTATCCGTCAGCCGTGCCGATGTGCCGGCCGTCCTTATTGAGAAGGAAAAAGAAATCGCAGCGCAAAGCGATGCGCTCAAGAATAAGCCGCCCCAGGCGATCGCAAAGATCATTGAAGGTAAGGTGAACAAGTTCTTTGAAACAGCCTGCCTCCTGGAACAAGGATTCGTGAAGAATCCAGAGCTCAAGGTCGAGGCCCATATTGGAGCCGTTGGGAAGCAGCTCAGCGATACGGTTACGGTGCGCCGCTTCCGACGATTCCAAATAGGCGAAGCTTTGGCTTGAACCGCCTCCACCAAAAAGGCCTGCCATTTCCGGCAGGCCTTTTTGTTGTTCAAATTCCAACCAACGTTTGAGTTTCTACACATAAATCAAAGAAAGGGCAAAATCCGCTAAGTGAAGCACGGGGTGATTCATTTCGACCGGCACCGGGGATCGTTCGAGGCTGAACGGCCCCGCAGGCAGTCTCAGAGCGAAAGTGCCCAGAATTCTCCTCCATAAATCGAGTGTCGGGAAGGGAGGATGCGGCGATTCCGACTTTCGTCGCATCGCGCGGCACTCCACTCTGGGCCGGTGCAAGTCCAATTCCGCGGCCGTCGCAAATCGTTCCGGACCGTGAGTTTTGATGCCGCAGCCAACTCTGTGGTTCTCATTGAACAGCGGTTGTTGCCCCATCGTTTTCAACTGGTTTCGACACGGAATCACCGCGAAACCGCAGCGGCGATCCGCGACATGGTGGTGCGAGGGGCGGGTGCAATCGGTGCGACCGCCGCATACGGACTCGCCCAAGGAGCCATCGCTTTCCGGGGAGAAAACCGCGTTTTTTTCAAAAGTCATTTGCTCCGGGTATTCGAAGACTTGATGAACGCGCGGCCGACCGCTGTCGATCCTTTGAATGCGATGCGTGGGGTTCTGGCAGCGACGGCCTTTGGAAAAACAGTCGCGCAAAAGCAGGCCCTTGCTCTTGCCGCGGCTGAGGAATTCGCGAACGAAGATACCGTGCATTGCCGGGAAATTGGCAGGCACGGAATGCCGTTGATCCGTAACGGTTGCACGGTGCTAACCCACTGCAATGCGGGATGGCTGGCATTTGTCGATATCGGCTCGGCAACCGCCCCGTTGTATGCCGCCCACGCAGCGGGAAAGAAGTTTCTCGTGCTTTGTGACGAAACCCGCCCGCGATGCCAGGGCGCTTCCCTAACGGCCTGGGAACTGGCCCAACAGGGGGTCCCCCACAAGGTTATCGCCGACAACGCGGCCGGACACCTGATGCAGCGAGACCAGATTGACCTGGTGATCGTTGGAGCGGATCGGGTCCTGGGCCGCACCGGGGACATCGCGAACAAGATTGGCACCTATACGAAAGCCGTACTTGCGCACCGGCATCGAATACCGTTCTACGTGGCGATTCCGCTGTCCACAATCGACTGGAAGTTGTCCTCAGGATTTGAAATTCCGATTGAGGAGCGCGACGAGGCGGAGGTGTTGGGCGCCTGGGGCATTGCTGGCGGGGGACGACGGATATATGTCCGAACCGCGAATCCAACAAGCTCGGCATTGAATCCAGCGTTCGACGTCACTCCTGCGGAATTGATCACCGGAATTATCACGCCGGTCGGAATCGTCCGACCGCAGGATTTGTGGCGTCGCCGGTCCGAGCTAGGATGGGCCGACGACGAGTAGGATGACCTGCGGCGAATCCGTGCAAATGATGGAGGGGCCGTCGCCACGTTACGCCGGGCTTCGTCAAACGTATCTTCCCCCACTTTGAGTAGATGGATTTTCAAAATCCCCTCGCGAATTGAGGATTTTCTAGCCCCCGGTGAGAGATCCCCCTACTCTGGGTGGCCAAATGTTGCCCCTTCGCGAGGTCGCCCTTCGGTTGCATCCCGACGATGACGTCGCCGTTCTCCGGCGACCCGTCAAGGCCGGGCTGCGACTCTCCGACGGCTCCGAGTCACTTACGGTGGCCGCGGACCTTGCGGCGGGTCACAAGATCGGACTGCGTCTTCGCAAAGATGGAGATCCCATCCGCCGCTACGGTCAGGTCATCGGCTTCGTTCGGGGCACGATTCAGCCGGGCGACCACGTGCACACGCAGAACCTTGTGGTGCGCGATTTTTCCCGCGCCTATGAATTTGCGACGGAGATTCGAGAGCCTGTCCCGCTGACGGCGGCCGAATCGGCGCGGACCTTTCCTGGGTACTTGCGATCCGGGGGGAACGTAGGCACCCGGAATTACCTGGCGGTTATTTCTAGCGTCAATTGCTCCGCCGGAGTTTCGCAATATGTGCGGGCACGTTTCGATCCGGTGTCCCTTCGCCGGGATCATCCAAACGTGGATGGCATTCTGGCGTTTACACACAAGAGCGGCTGTTGTGTCCAACCGGGGGAACCCTACGCGATATTGCAGCGGGTACTTGCCGGCATCGCTCGCCATCCGAACATCGCGGGCTACGTCATGATCGGGTTGGGCTGCGAAGGGCACCAGATTTCACGGATTCGAGGGGAGGAAGGGCTGGATGCCGTTCGACCCGGGGAGGCGGCGGCGACATTTCTGACGATCCAGCAAAAGGGGGGTGTGCAGCGGACGGTGGAAGCGGCCACTCAGGCGGTTACGGGATTGCTGCCATACGCCGCAGCCCAGCGGCGATCACCCCAGCCATTGAGCCGGCTAATCCTCGCGATGAATTGTGGAGGATCCGACGGCGCGAGTGGAATTACGGCAAATCCAGCGCTCGGGATTGCCAGTGACGAACTGGTCCGGCACGGAGGCACGTCGGTGCTTGCCGAGACGCCGGAAATATATGGTGCCGAGCATTTGCTGACCCGGCGGGCGGTGACCCGGGAGATTGGCGAGCGACTACTCGCTCATGTCCGATGGTGGGAAGAGCATGTCCGCAGCCACGGCGCATCGATCGATAACAATCCGAGTCCTGGAAATAAGGAAGGCGGGTTGACGACTATTTATGAGAAAAGCCTGGGGGCACTGGCAAAGGGAGGACAGTCACCGTTGCGTGCCGTGTATCGCTACGCGGAACCGATCAGCGGGCCGGGGTTCGTATTCATGGACACGCCGGGATTTGATCCGGTGAGCATGACGGGGCTGGTGGCAGGGGGATGCACGCTGGGGGCATTTACAACCGGCCGAGGATCGGTCTACGGATGCAAGCCAGCACCCTGCCTCAAGATTGCCACCAACACAAAATTGTTCGAGTGGATGAACGACGACATGGATGTGAATGCGGGAACGATTTTGGACGGATCGGAGACCCTTGAGCAGGTGGGGCGGCGGATCTTCGAAGATCTGATAGCGGTGGCGGGAGGAAAGCAGACGAAGAGCGAATCCCAAGGTCTAGGGGACGAGGAATTCGCACCGTGGATACAAGGACCCACGTTTTGAGCCAGAGACGAGTTGTTGCCGGCTCCTTACCTGGCAGCCATGCGACGCAGGCGCTCGATATTGGCTTCGACGCACCGAAGATAATAGTTCGGACCATCCGGAAGCGGATTGGCGAGAAAGTGGAATAGCCCCTGAAAATCCCGCTCGATCTTTGGGCGGACATATTTTTCCCAAAAGCCAGGCGTCTTGCGGATGAGGTCCTCCGCGCTGCTGAAGCCGCCAACCATTTTGCTGGTCTGTCCTGTGAAGCGAGCAGCCTCGACAAATTCTTCGTACAGCACCGGCAGTTTCTCCACGTAATCGGGTGCGGCCATCTGCCCGAGGAGATCCGCTGTGCCCAGCGCGTGGCCAAGGATCCGTTCCTCTTCGCTCAGAAACTGAATCGACTTGAGATCCGTAGCGACGCCGGTACAGCGAATCATGTTTTGCGCGGAACGGACCTGCTCGGGCAAGTAGCCTTTGGAACGGAGAAACGCAGCAGCAAAATCGCAACTGCGCGCCACGTGGATAAGGGTATACTTCGCACCAGTCCCGTCGGGATCGCTCCGGTGTTTCAGATAGCCCGTGTCGTGAAGAAGCATTGCCAGCAACCCAAGCTTAAATCCTTCCCTTGATAGCACCGGCTCGACTCCCGTCTGGAACCGCCCTCGCAATAAGCTGGAGAAGCAGAGCGTCCCTTGCAGTGTGTGCTCGAAATCATGGTACTGCGCATCATTCGCGAGGTAGTCGGGAAAATTCCCGGAAAAACAATCGATAGCCCAGCCGAAGGCTTGTGCGACAAATAACCGGTCGGTGGACCCAAACATGACGCGGTAGTGGGCCTGAACTTGCTTCGCCACGGCCAGAGGATCCCGAGTGTCTACGCGGAGAAGCATCGTCTTCCAGCCTATCAAAGATTGCGTTAGCTGCACGGCTTTTTTAGATTGCAACTGGAAGAAGTCTCTAATATTCCGTCGGAAAATCCAGTACTTTCTTGAACTACATGCGGTTCAATAACTCCCGGGCGATTGGGCGCTCCGGCCGGATACGCTCCAATTCCTGCAAAAGATGTCGCGCAGCCGTGGGATTCGCTCGAATCAGAGAAGTTGCTCGCGTGAGAACCTGAGCATAAGCGCTCGAGAAGTCCAAACTCACCCGCGCACTTTCGAGAAAAAGCGCCTCAGCCTCGGAGTTACGTCCTGCACTCTCCGCAATCAGCCCCCGGAGATACAGATCGCGGGCGGAGCGAAAATCGTCAAACCGCCTCTGCCACGGTTCCCCGGCCATCGGGGTCAATCGGCGAACGGGCGGACGCTGCCGGTCGAGGAGATGCCGGAGAAGTGCCGACGGATCGGCCTCCCGGCGGAATGCCACGCGTGGGGCTCCGAAGAGTACGACGGGACGATCGTCTGTGTTCTCGGGGGCGCCCTTGGAAAACTCCCGCAACCACTGAGCGTCCCCCATCCATAACCCGAATACCTGCATGTCTTCGGTCAGCAAGAGGGGCCGCAATGCCTCGCGCAGCCGCATGTCGGCGGTGCGGACCGACCACTCGCCCGGATGAAATTCGGGCGGCTGCGTCCAGCCGGTCAAGCCGAGCACGGGAACCTCGGCAGTCCAACGGAGCAGCCAAGCGTGCGAATGGGGGAATACCTCAACAAACGTCTGCACGACGCTCTTCAGCATCGGTTCATCCAGCTGGAAGAGGGGCAGCCACTGACAAAAGAGCCCGCCCGGTTCCAGGCGGTCCCGGATCGCCTGGAAATGTTCCCGTGTATACAGGAAACCGGCGCCGTCGCGGGCAGGGTGAAAAAGATCGGCGATGACCACATCGTAGCAATTCGGCGTGATCCGCACATACCGGCGGGCGTCCGCGGTCACGACACGGAGATCCGAAGTGAAAATATTGTGCGGGGCAAAACTTGGGAGCACCTCCAGCACTTCGGGGACCAGTTCGATTCCTTCCGCCATCAAACCCGGATGGGATCCGATGGAGGCGAAGGAAATGCCGGTGCCGACTCCGATGAAGAGAGCCTTGTGAGGATTCGGATGGAGGAGCAGGGGGATGAGTCCGTGCCGGCGTTCGGCTGAGGCAGCGGCGGTGCCGCCCATCAAAAAACGGTTGTTGATCCGCAAGGATCGTGCCCCACCGGACTGCTCAATCACAGCCACGGTGTCTCCCGCCCCTTCGCGCACGGTGATGAGCCGGGAATTAGGTCCCACCCGCTGTAACGACAATTCCGGGAGCAGCATCGCGAGCCCGGCCGGTAATCCCAGCCACGACCATCCCCACGCCCGCCATCCCCGCACAAGCAGCAGGTATCCTGCCGCGAGCGCCAGCAGAGTTCCACGCCCTCCCAGGATCGGAAAAACTGCCGCTCCGACTACGGCGGGAGCAAGGGCGGATCCCAACAAGTTCAGCGCCAGCGCCCGCCCCTGTTGAACCCGGCCGTGGACTGCCTCCATCAACTCCGCAAAGAGCGCGCCCATGAGGCAGCTCGGCACCAGAAGGACCGCCCCGGCGATCACCCACTCGACAGCTAGAACACGGATGGCCGTATCTCCCCACGCGTACCGAAGCCGCAGGCTCCAGTCCGCGCTGCGCGGAAGAATTAATCCTCCGAGCAGGCACGCCACGGAAAGTCCGAAAAGCAGAACCGGGCGCTTTCGAGACAGCGACCATCGCGGGCCGAAGGCGGCACCGAAGGCGTTCCCCAGCAGAAACACGCCGAGGGCGGTGGCGAAACTGAAGACGGTATTCTCCAGAAGTTGGCTCAATTCCCGCACAGCCCAACATTCAAAGCCGACAGCGAGAAAACCGGTCACCGCGAGCAACCACGGCGAAGTCGCCATCCGCGATTCTCTCCATAGAATACCGCGCCCGGCCGGAGGATCCATGGAATTTAGCCGCCCGGCCTTGCATCCAAAAAATAGTGCGGCGAGAGCGAGGAGATTGAAGGCCGCGAAGACTAAAGACGCAGCGATGAATCCCATCGCAGGAAGAATTAATCCGATCGACCCAAGGACTCCAAACAGTGCTCCGGCGGTATTGGCAGCGTAAAGCGACGCCGTCGAAATTCGGTGGTCAGGAGAAGACGCAAACCGTGTTGCGACGGCGGGAAAGACGGCTCCCATGGCGGCCGTGGCCGGGAGAAGAATCAAGCCCGGGATCCAGAAGCAAACAAGGGCCCGGCGGAGCCCAGACCCCTCAGCCCCCACCAATCCATGGACCCAATCGTTCGCGAGGGGGATCAGCGGGATGAGGAGCACTGCCCACATTGCGACAATAGCCTCTAGCCGTACAGCGGTGCGAATGGAATCGAGGCCTCGCGTTCGCGAAAACCCGATCGCGCCCGCCGCATTGCCGAGGAAGAAAGCGGAGACGACGGCAAGCACGGCGGGAAGCTCATGGCCGATGCCGGTGGAGAGGCGGCGCACCCAAACCAGTTGATGTCCGAGGGCTGCAAACCCGGACAAAGCGAGGGCGACATGCGGTGCGATCCGAACCCAAAGTGGCTGCTGTTGAAACGCGGTCCGGCTCATTTGAGGCATTTCGGCCGGTTCAAACAATGGGTTCTTGCAAGGCGGCAAGCTTCTCGGAGGCAGCACCCGAGTCGATGGTACGGCCGGCCAAATCCCATCCTTCGACGAGATTGCGAACGCGGCCGGCGAGAAATAACCCGGCGGCAGCATTGAGCAGCACGGCATCTCGTCGCGGGCCCCTGTCGTCGCCTCGCACCAGTCGTCGGATTATCTCGGCGTTCGCAATGCGGTCACCCCCAGCGATATCGGCGAGCGTGGCGATCTGCAGGGGAAAATCGGAAGCCGTCCAGGTGGAGGTTGAGAAACCGCGATCGTGGTGAAATTCCGCCACATGATTGCTACCGAGCGTCGAAAGCTCGTCCAGATACCGACCGCCGGGAACCTCGCCGCAAACAACCATCGCCCGGCGAAGCCCGAGAGACTGAAGGGTTCGAGCAAGAGGATCGCACAGGTCCGGACGCGCCACACCGAGCAACTGCACGGAGGGACGCGCTGGGTTTAAAAGCGGGCCGAGATAATTGAAAATCGTCCGCTGTCCCCGTTCCGCACAAAGCTTGCGGGCTGCTGCGACATGACGGAACGCGGGGTGATATTTTGGAGCAAAGAAGAAGGCGAAGCCGTGACGTTGCAACGATCGCACGGCCTCTTCTGGCGACAGGTCCACTGAGATACCGAGTGCTTCGAGAACGTCGGCGCTGCCCGATTGGGAAGTGACCGCCCGGTTGCCGTGTTTCGCGACGACTACACCCGCCGCAGCGCACAGGATGCCGACGGTGGTGGAAATGTTGAAAGTGTTTAGCCGATCCCCACCGGTCCCGCAGACGTCGAGTATCTCCCGGCTCGCACGCCATCGCGGGTCCACGGGGAGCTCGATAGCGCGGCTGCGCACTTCGGAAGCAAAGGCGCTGATTTCGTTTGGAGTCTCCCCCTTGCGGGCCAGGGCGACAAGGAAGGCAACCTTCGCCTCGGTGGGGACCGTTTCATCAAGTAACGCCACCACCGACTGTTTCAACTCGTCAGGAGTAAGGTCCTTTCGGTCCGCCAGGCGCATGTTCCATTCGAAAAACATGGCCACAGCTTACCCGTAACGGTGCGGGCGGATACCACGAATAAACCGGAGAGCACCGATTTACGCGCCTCTCACGAAAAGGCTGTTGGCACGGCAACACCACGAATTCTCAAAAACGATGAGCATTTCTGCCTGGCATACATTGTGCTCATCTCAAATCTGTCAGGGCGTTTGGCAGATTCTCTTGAATCGGTTAAGGAGCCTAGACGCGCCAGAAAACGATAAACAATAACCACTAAATCACTAATTCTATGAGCGACAACACAAAGAAATCCCACGAACTCAGCGATGAACAGTTGGAGAAAATTGCAGGCGGCGAGCGGGCGGCGAGTTCAGCGTCCGGCGGAAGCCACAAGATCCCTGCCAGGGTTCCGCTTGGTTCCAGCTCGCGCAGCAGCGCCGGCCACTACTCTTCGTCTTCGAGCAGCCATCGATAACAGCGGTGCAGCGGAGGCGAAGGTCATCCAGAAAAAGATTCGCCGGCTCTAAAATCAAAGATTTACAGTCGACGTCAATCCGATGCGCGCTTTCAAAAAAAGCGCGCATTTTTTGTTTTCCCCCGCTCGCCCCAGGCCGTTCAGCGCCGTGGAACTGGAGAATTCGTCGGTAGGGGTAAGGTGATCTGCGAGCTGAGGGTCGTCGCCCGGTAGAGGCCGTTGCCAAGCCGGGAGTACGGATCCCCCTTCGGCTGCGAGGTTCGCAGGGCAAGAATGCCGTAATAGATTGCTCCACCCACCACCAAGACAAGGATAAGCGGAATTACCAGCTGCCACTTCACTCGGGAAATCTGGAGCATGACGAAATCCAACGGTCCTCGGTGACTTCCGGTCAGGCTCGGCGGCTCAGCATAGTCACGAGTTCGGGCAAGCTCCGTCTCCAATTCCTGCACGACCCGAGGCACATCGAGTTTTAGGTGCCCGGCGTAGCTTCGCACGAAGCCCCGGATGTACACCGGCGCACTGAACGTCTTCCAGTTGCTGTCCTCCAGAGCTCGGATGTGGTCGGTCTTGATTTTTGTGCTGTCGGCCACCTGATGAATCGTGAGATTGAGGCGTTCACGGGCGGAGCGAAGTTGTTCACCAACGGTAGGCATGTGCGGGTGATAATCGAACCATACCCGTCAGCGCAATGCCGGACCGCTGGATTATAGCAGTTCTTATTCTGAATCGTCGGACGCAAACGAAGAACAGCAGAGCATCGATGTGTGTCGCAGAGCAGCCCCCGCACGAAGAAAGGTCGAGTTTGGCTGAATCCTACCCTATCACTGGCCGGGTGGTCCGTACCGACACATAGCGAGCCTCCGGGAGAATGAATTTTCGAATCTCGACCGTGACTTGCCCCGCTCCGAATTCGTGCCGGATTCCTTCTGCCAATTCGACGGCGAGCGTTTCAATGAGCTTCCAACTACGGCCTTCCCCCCAATGCAGCACGCGGCGGCTCACGGCGAAGTAGTCGACGGTCTCGTGCAATTCATCCGTGGCCGCAGCTCTCGAAAAATCCCGGCTCATTTCCACAGAGATCAGAAGGCGCTGCGGTTGTGCCCGCTCCACATCGGGCACTCCCACGTGGTAAGAGACCTCAAGATCCCGGATGACGATGGTGTCCATGGAGACTTATTGGTTGAGCATTCAACATTTGCCCTCACCCGGGCCCTCGCCCGTAGGGAAAAGGGTTCAGCCATCCTGCGTCGGTGGGAAATTCGCTCGTCACAACTGCAATCGCCGCCTCAACAGTGCTATTCGGTCCGGGCTAGCGCGGGCCGCGATGTCACCGCATCCAGCAGCATACGGGTCGGGGTGTTGAGCGAAAGGCGCCGCGCATCATCCGTCCGAGCCCACTGAAACTCCTGAGCTTCCTCGTTGAGAATGACTAGTTTTTTCCCGACGGCCCGACAAGTGTAGTTCAGGAGGAGGAAATGGGCGGGGCGGTGAAATTCTGGGGGCTGGATGCAGTCCTGTACCATGACAAATCGAATGTCCGCGATATCCTGGCCGGTCTCTTCTTTCACTTCGCGCCGCAGAGCCTGTTCGCAGGTTTCGCCCCCTTCGATCTTGCCACCGGGAATTCCCCAACGATTGGACCATTTGTTCGTTCGCATCAAAAGCACGCGCCCGGCGTCATCAAAGATGAGAGCCCCTACGGTCGCGATCGGACGTCCAAGTACGGCGGGGCCTGCCTCCAGCTTCGGAGTGGGAGTAGGAGTGGAAGTCGGGGTTGGCTTCGGCGACAACGGCTCAGTAACCGGGGGGGCCATCGGCGCCGGCGCGAGAAGCTGTTGTAGCTCTCCCAGATGTTGGACAACAAAATCCGGGCGGGCATTCTTCAGCTGGCGGAGGGATTGGTACCCGGTCAGCACGGCCGCGCTGCGAATGCCTCCCACGCGGGCCGCCTCGATGTCGTGCGCCATGTCACCGACGAGCAAAGTCTCCGCGGGATCCAGTGAATTCTCCCGAAGGATGTCCGCGACAGCCGCACGTTTGTCCCGGACGCTCGTATAACATTTCTCGAAGAGCACACGGAACCCGTTCCGGTCTGATTGCGTCGCGAAATGTTCGGGATGAATGGAGCTGATGACGAAGAGCCGCATGTTCCGCTCGCGTGCGCGGAGGAGAAAATCGCGAGCATGCGGCAATTCCGTCACCTGAGTCTGGACCTGCTCAAAGCGGTACATGAACCATTTTTCCAGTTGATCGGGCGCCACCTTCGGTGCCACCCGCTGGTAAAAGCGCTCGAAGGGCAGCTCAAAATCGATGCGAAACTGCTCCAGGGACATCGGCGGCAGTCCGGCTTGGTCCAGGCAGTAGTTGCTGGCTGCCCAGACCGCCACCAAGTCGTCCACCAGTGTTCCAGACCAATCCAACAGAAGATTACGTACCCGAGTCATGGTGTCCACCATCGCACGCCCACAGGGAAAGGCGAATGATTCACAACTTCGTCATAATCGAAGCGGGATCGACGATCTGTTCCTCGCGGGTCGCCAGTGTCTTCAATCGAGCTTGGATCACTCCCAGCGGATCGCGCTCCAGTCGAAGGGTGTGCCGGGCTCCCAGTTCCACGGCCCGCTTGAACTGCCGGTCGCTCTTCGCCGCCGTGAGCGAGTATTCCGTCGTACGCCCCGCTTCACGGAGCCGTTGCACCAGCGCGAGCGAGTCGGCGCGCAGCGTTTCATCCTCAATCAGAACCACCACCTCGACCCCGGCTGAAAACCTTGGCAACCGGCCCCGGTCCTTCAGCAAGTCCGTCAGCACCACGTCCCCCATTCCAAACCCAAGAGCCGGCATATCCACGCGCCCGCCACTCACCAGCTTTACCAACCCGTCGTACCGGCCTCCGCCGGCGATCGCTCGAAATTCCCCTCCGCGATCAAATGCTTCAAACACGACGCCGGTGTAGTACGCGAGCCCGCGAATCACGTTGTAGTCAATCTTGACGTACTCCCGAAGTCCTCGTGCGGCCAAGTTTTCAACCACCGCCGCCAAATCCTCCGTAGGTTCGCCGGCCGTGATAAAGGCCTCCACGGCATCCGAAGACAACCCGAGGTCCGCCAGTTTTCGTGTGGTCACTTCGGGTTGCTCCCGTTCAATCTTGTCGACGATCTGATAGAATTCGTAGGCCCGAGCGGGATCGCCGCGGTGTTTTTCGAAAAACTGCTGCCACGCTTGGCGGCTGCTGAGGCGGATGACGAAATCCGATGCCGTTAGGCCGAGTGCACGAAGTTGATCAATGAGCAGTGCAATGATCTCGGCGTCCGCAGCGCGGTCCGCCTCCCCGAAAATGTCGCAGTTGAGCTGGAAATGCTCTCGAAGTCGCCCCTTCTGTTGCTTTTCGTACCGGTACAATTGTGGAACGCTGAACCACTTGATCGGTTTCTTGTAAGCCCGAGCCCCGGCCGCAACCATTCGGGCGACGGTCGGGGTAATCTCCGGACGGAGGGCCACGGCACGGTCGCCCTTATCCACGAAGTTGAAAAGTTGACCTACGATTTCTTCACCTGACTTCGCGGTGTAAAGCTCGAGAGGCTCGAGCGCAGGGCCGTCGTATTCACGGAAACCATATCGGTGAGCCACCGATCTCCATGAATCAAAGATGTGCTGACGTGCATCGCAACTCCAGTCCTCGGGACTTGGCAGCGGCTCGGGAAAGAAATCGCGAAAACCAGGAAGGCGCTCCATAGGCAGCGAAGTGAAGCGGAAATGCCTCCGGGTCGGCAAGTGCCGAGCAGCGGGTCAATGGATCGAGATGGGAGTCCTCAGCGCTTCGGAGTCAACCGCAGGACGGCTTCGCGCATTTCCTTGCCGGGCTTAAATTTCACGACCGCGCGGGCCGGAATGGGAACATCGCGGTTGGGCTGGTTGGGATTTCGCCCAACGCGGGCCTTGCGAATCTTCACTTCGAAGACGCCGAAATTGCGCAACTCAACCGTGGCACCTTCCGCGACAGCCGCAGAGATGTGGTCGAGCGTCCGTTGGATCACTTCGAGAACTTGCTCCTGAATGAGGTCAGTCTCCTGGCTGATCCGTACCACCAAGTCACGCTTGGTCATCAATAGCCTGTGGGTTAGGGGTTCTGGCTGAACAGTATGTAGCTGTAGTATGCCCTAGTTAATTTGTGGTCAAGACTCCATTTTGCTGTATGAACAAGGCCGAACAGTCGAAATCGTACTCGCGAAATGGAACTTTCTCGACCCAACGAGCTCTATCATCCTGTCATACCTTTGTGATCTACCCACAGCCTGAATCCTCCCGCCTGACGCGCGGCAGCCCAACTCCACGGGGTCGCCCGCTATTTTTTCCCCTCATTGTCCGGACCCGCCCGATCCTCGGATCGCTGTTCGTGGTGATGCTCGGGGTTGTAGGGAGCGTCAGCGGCTGGGGCGCAACTTGGCAAAAGCTATTTGATGGAAAAAGTCACACAGGTTGGCGCCCGACGGAATTCGCAGGCGGCGGTGCTATCGAGATTGAGGAAGGCGCCATGATCTTAAATCAGGGCGCGCTCACCGGCGTGAACTACACCAACTCAGTTCCTAAGCTGGACTATGAAATTGAGCTTGAGGCGAAGCGAGTCGTTGGCAGCGATTTCTTCTGCGGCCTGACGTTTCCCGTCGACAACAGTTTCTGCACTTGGATCGTGGGTGGCTGGGGTGGGTCCGTGGTCGGTTTGTCCTCCATCGACGGCGAGGATGCCGCGAATAATTCGACCACTCGCTTTCTTCGCTTTGAACAAGACCAGTGGTACCGACTCCGACTCCGGGTTTCGGGAACGAATATCTCCGCGTGGATTGACGGGGACCGGATGATTGATGCCGACATTCGGGAGCGCACCATCGGCTTGCGACCCGGCGACATTGAACTCTCGAAGCCCTTGGGAATCGCGGCATACAGCACCACCGCCGCCCTCCGAAATATCCAACTCCGATCTCTCGACTCCGGTTCGACCCGCCCGTCCCCACCTCCGGCACCCTCTGTTCCTCAGCCTTCCGCCTCGTCGGACATTCCAGGTCAACTCATCACCGCCGCTTTGGAAACACACGTCGCCTGGCCGCGTCTCGCTCAATTGTGTGACACGTTTGGTCCTCGGTTTTCTGGGAGTACAAATCTCGAACTCGCCATTGATTGGATCCTTGCAGAAATGAAACGGGACGGTTTGTCCAACGTCCACGGCGAGCCCGTCTCGGTGCCACGATGGGTCCGCGGACGGGAGTCTGCCGCGCTGCTCGAACCTAAGTCGGAAACACTGCCCATGCTCGGCCTCGGAGGAAGTATCGGGACGGGACCCGACGGAATTCGTGCCGAGGTTCTCGTGGTCCAGAGCTACGAAGAATTGAAAACCCGCGCCGCGGATGCACGCGGGCGGATCGTGGTATTCAATGCACCCTATACGGATTACGGTGAATCCGTGCGTTTCCGAGTGACCGGAGCGGTGGAGGCGGCCCGGGCCGGGGCCGTGGCAAGCCTGATTCGTTCCGTGACGGATTTTAGCCTGCAGACCCCGCACACCGGAATGATGCAGTACGAC
Organism: Pedosphaera sp.; assembly: GCA_009695205.1. Taxonomy (GTDB): domain Bacteria; phylum Verrucomicrobiota; class Verrucomicrobiia; order Limisphaerales; family UBA9464; genus SIBK01. The sequence continues at coordinate 32,836 of SIBK01000016.1, forward strand.
CCGGCGGTGCCAAAGATTCCCCATGCCGCGCTCAGTTCCGAGGATACGGATCGTTTGGCACGCTGGCAGAAGGAGGGCCGGACCCTTCGAATCCATCTCAAAATGGAAGCACGTCAGGAGGCGGACGTTCTCTCGCGAAACATTATCGCTGAAATTCCAGGGCGCGAGCGGCCGGAGGAATTTGTCATCGTGGGAGGGCACATCGACAGCTGGGATGTCGGTCAGGGTGCCCAGGATGACGGCGGGAATTGTGTCGCTGCATGGGAAGTATTGCGCCTGATTCGGGAGCGGGGACTGCAGCCACGGCGGACGATTCGCTGCGTTCTATGGACGAACGAAGAAAACGGGCTTCGCGGGGCGCGGGCGTATCGAGATCAGCATCGACCGGAATTGGCCAGGCATGTGGTGGCCATTGAAGCGGACAGTGGTACCTACGCGCCTTTGGGATTTGGGTTTACGGGCAGCGACGCCGCCTTTGGCGAGTTGGGATCCATCAGCCGACTGCTCGAAAGTCGACTCAAGGCAGGAAAATTGACCCGGGGTGGTGGCGAGTCAGACCTCGGGCCATTGCTGGAAGAAGGCGTGCCCATTTTGGGGTTGCGCGTTGACGGCACTCGTTACTTCTGGTTTCACCACACCTCTGCCGACACAGTCGACAAGGTCTCGCCGAAAGATCTAGCGGCCTGCACCGCTGCTCTCGCGGCCATGGTCTGGCAGCTTGCGGACGCCGAAGTCCGTTTGCCGCGATGAGTTAGCCAACCCACATGCCCTCCGGAATGCTTGCCCGCCCCCCGTCTCACCACGTGTCAGCCTGCCGTGCGCGCCGGGTCGCGGCTTTGATCACCGTTGTATTCGTGGCGGTCACCGCGACAATCAGGTGCCTCGCTGCCCCACAGTTGGAGATACGAGAGGAAACCACCACGTTCTATCTGGCGTGCACCAGCGACATCGCGGGTGGGATGTTGTATGTCCGTGGGGCGACGGAAATCGCTGACATTCGCTTTGGCCGGCTCCTAGACATCCGACCCGGAGAAGTCACGGGATACCGAGTGCCGCTCGACACCAACACTCTTCCGAGCGGCTCGGCGATCGCTTTTTTCCGACTGGAGCATGTCGTTCCGCCACCCGCGCCTTCGTCGAATCTGGTATGGATTCCCCCAGGCACCTACACCTTGGGGAGTCCACCCACCGAGTCCAATCGGGACGAAAACGAAGGACCGGAAACAGTGGTAACGTTGACCCAGGATTTTTGGATGGCACGTCACGAAACGACCCAGGGTGAGTTTCTTGAAATCATGGAAACAAATCCCAGCTTCTATTCGACCAACAATGGGTTCGCCGACGATAGGAGTCGCCCCGTCGAATCGGTGAGCTGGCACATGGCAACAAACTATTGCGGCCGGCTCACCGCGCTTCACGACGCGGCGGGCATTCTCCCGCCGGGAATGGTTTACCGCCTGCCTACCGAGATGGAATGGGAATATGCCTGCCGGGCAGGAACCACCACCACGTACTCGTTCGGGTGGACGCTCCGGAAGTCGATGGCGAATTTCAACTGGAGTTGGGAACATGACGGCCGCACCGGTTGGATCAATCGCTTCGACCAGAGGTCATCGGCGGGCACGGTTCCAGTCGAACAGTACGCCCCCAACGCCTTCGGCCTTTATGACATGCATGGCAATGTTTTCGAATGGGTTTCAAACGGACATTTCAACCCGCTCCCTGGCGGTCACATCACTGATTTTGCGGGTCCCACCAATCGGATCTACCGCGTCTCCCGGGGAGGCAGCTGGTTCAATGAAGCCTGGCATTCCCGTTCGGCCAACCGGTCCATCAGCATTCAGCCATTTGACCAGGAACCCTACTCCGGATTTCGCGTGGTCCTCGCGCGTCCGCTGCCCCCAACCGTTTACTGAGTCGTCCAGAACCAGGCTCCCAGCAGACCCCTGGCGCGAACCCTCCATCGTTCCGGGTGCATCTCACCGAATGGCCGACCTTCCCAGGATCGATTTCTATAATTCGCGGCCCAGGCGACGGCATGCTTCCCAAGCCGCCCGATGACGGTATTGTCGCCGCATGAAGTCCTACACCAACTGGATCGGCGGCCAGCCCCTGCCCGCCATGAACAACGCGCGATTCACGACGCACAATCCTGCTGATGCCCGTGAAATTGTTGCTGAATACCCGCAAAGCGGTCAGGCCGAGGCCACGGCAGCCATTGCGGCCGCCAAGGAGGCTTTTGGGAAATGGGCAGCTCTCACGCCGGTGGCCCGCGGACGGATCCTTGCCAAGGCGGGCCAAATAATCGAAGCACGGAAGGGCGACCTAGCGGAATTACTCACACGGGAGGAGGGAAAAACTCTCGCCGAAGCGACCGGTGAGGTGCAACGGGCAGCCGACATCTTTCGATTTTTTGGCGGCGTGGGTTACACGCACGGCGGCCAAGTGATTCCTCATGATCTCCCCGGTAACTTGCTCTACACCCGCCGTGAGCCACTCGGGGTCGTGGCACTCATCACTCCCTGGAATTTTCCAATTGCAATTCCTGCGTGGAAAATTGCGCCAGCGCTGCTCGCGGGAAATTCAGTGGTCATTAAGCCGGCCTCCGCCGCCCCGGCGATGACCTTCGAACTCGCCCGCGCCCTGGACGACGCCGGCCTGCCCAAGGGCGTCCTAAATGTGGTGGTGGGTCAAGGCCGCCCCTTTGGTGCCGAGCTTGCCAGCAATCCCACCATCGCCGCCTTGAGCTTCACCGGCTCCTACGCGGTCGGTTCAAGCCTCTATCAAGCTCTCGCCCCGCGGATGGTCCGTACTCAACTCGAAATGGGAGGGAAGAACCCGACGATCGTCCTGGCAGATGCCGACCTCGATCTCGCCGCAAACCTCGTCGCCCGGGCGGGCTTCGGTCTCACCGGCCAGGCCTGCACTGCCACCAGCCGCGTGATCGTCGAACAATCTGTTCTAGGGCCGTTCCTCGAAAGACTGGTTAACAAGGCACGTGCGTGGAAGGTAGGCCCCGGACTCGCTTCCGGCGTAGACATGGGCCCTGCCGTGAACGAGGCCGAGCTCCAAGGAAATCTGGACGCCATCAAACAGGCGCTCGGCGACGGGGCCCACCTTGCGTGGGGAGGCGCCCGGCTCACAGACGGAGATCTCGCCCATGGCTGGTTTCTCCAGCCGGCCGTCCTTACCGATGTCACGCCTGCCATGAGAATCGCCCGCGAGGAAGTCTTCGGCCCCGTCGTCGCAGTGATGGCTGTGGAGGATTTCGAACAGGCACTTGCCGTCGCCAACGGTGTTGACGTCGGACTCAGTGCGACGCTCGTCACTCGCGATCTCAAGAAAGCTCTCGTATACGCCGAGCGAATTGAAGCGGGGGTCGTCAAGATCAACCAGATCAGCACCGGACTTGCCCTGCAGGCTCCGTTCGGTGGAGTAAAAAAATCGAGCACCGACTCTTTCAAAGAGCAAGGTGTGGGTGCTCTGGACTTCTATTGCCGCACCAAGACCATCTATCTTGATTATTCGGCCTGAAATCGTCCGGGGCGCCCAGCGGATGAGCGACACACAATGAGGATCGAGGACCCGCCGTCCACCCGCGTTTCGCAACTCTCGCTGCGAGGATCCCGGCGGCGGACCGCGGGCTGGCTGCTGGCCTTGGCTGTGCTCGTCAGCGTGTTTTTTGCAGAACACGTTTTCTTCGGCCGATCGCTCCTGCCGCTGGATGTTCTGAATGAATTCCTGCTGCCGCGGAATTCGAGAGAATCGGTCGACGTTCAAACCCATTATCCCATCGATGAAGTCACGCAACTGGCGCCAAACGCCATGTTGTGGCGTGACTCGGTGATGAATGGACGACTGCCGTTGTGGAATCCGTTTATCCTCGGTGGCCAGCCGCATTTCGCCAATTCTATATGGGGAATCTTAACCCCCTTCAAACTCCCGCTCCTGCTGTTCGGAATTGAACGCGGCTATACGCTGGGTTTGGTGTTTCAATTCTGGCTCGCTGGGGCGCTGATGTTTGCATTCCTCCGCGAAATTGGCCGCACACGATCCGCTGCATTCTTGGGCGGAGCGACTTGGTGCCTCTGTTCCAACTTTGTGATGTTCCATTGGCTCTTCCTGAACGTGTTTCTGTGGATGCCCTTGGTGTTACTGTGCTGGGAACGGGGGGTTGGCTCCCCAGAATTCACGTCAGCCACAGGCGAACTCCGGAAGCCTGGACCGCGGCCCCGCTGGTTCCTCGCCTGCGCCGCCGTGCTCTCCCTCGCGTTCCTGGGTGGCAGCATCCAATTCGCAGCCGTGGCCGGTTTGTGGTGGACCCTCTACGCCCTGGCGGGTAGGCCGCCTGAGGGCCGGAATGGTGCCCGGCTCCGGCTGGGCTGGATGGCAGCGGTCGCCTTTCTCGCCGCCCTGCTCGCCGCCGTGCAGTTAATACCCCTCCTGGAATTCCTCCCACGCGAAACTCAGCGCCTTCAATACCTCGATCCCGGCTCTTTCGGTTGGAAAAACTCCCTGTTCGGGCCGCTCGCCATGGTTGCAACTTTTATATTCCCAGGACTCGCCGGCTCACCGCAGTCTTTCGATGTCCTCAAGGTCTTTCGCGCCAGCCAGATCGATTTCAACGGATACCTCGGCGCGACCGGTTGGATGCTCGCTTTTGTCGGCGCGTTCCATTGGAGAAATCCCCGCCGCCGCCTCTTCTTCGTCCTTGCCACAGTCGCCGTCGTTCTCGTTTTTTTTACTCCATTACAACGATTCTTATATCACCGCTTTCTATTACTTGCCGTATTCGCAGGCGCTGCTCTCGCCGCAGCGGGACTCGACATTTTGCGGGGTTGCCCGGCCGAAGACCGCCGGCGGATCAGCCAGTTGTTCAGACTCGGTGGAATCGTGGCGGTCGCCCTTGCAGCGTTCCTCATTGCCGGATCGATTTACGTGAAATCGCGCCGAGCACAGCTAACCATTCCACTGACCCAACGCATTGAATCCGCCGCCGGAGACAACGCGTTCCGCGACCAACCCGACTGGTTGCGCAGCCGCGTGCCCCGATTTCTAGATCATTATCGGCTCACGAATCCGGTGTTCTTGTTCCCTATTTTTTCCCTGCTCAGCGCCGCCGCAGCTGCCCACGCATGGCGAAGAGGCCGTCTCGCCGACAGCGGCTTTCAAAGTATCTTGGTCGCCTTGTGTGTGATCGAACTTTCAACCTCATTGCGCGACCGCGTGCCACGGATCGATACCGCCCAACATCCATTCTATCCCGTGCCCGCCGTGTATGTCCCCATTCTCCAAGATCCTGACGTGTTCCGCGTTCACCGTTGGATGCCCGACAATTCCCTGCTGCTGCGCGACAATATCCCCTGGGCGTACGGACTTTCCACGGTCACCGGCTACGATTCCCTGGCACCCAACGGCCTACGCAATCTGCCTCTGGGTGAAACCAACGGCTTTAACCATGTGCTGGATCTGATCAACGTGAAGTATGTTCTCACGTCCGCAACGCACCCCCTGCCGGAACCAAGATTTACCCGGCTAATCGCTGATTCTACTGTGCAGGTGTGGCATAATCGAGACTGGCTGCCGCGCATACAGGTCGTCACAAATGGAATTTTCCTCCCGGCTAGTGTCGACCTGATGACTCAGTTCGCTTCACTGGAATTCGATCCCCGGCGAGATGTCTATCTGGATACGGTGCCAACTCCCATCGTTGATCTCAAATCGCAAACCGCTCCCCCTACCGTTTCAAGCCGCGTGATCCGCCAGTCTCCTGGGCAAATCACGGCGGACATTGCAAGCCCGGTCCCAGGCTTTGCCGTCTTCGCCGAAACCTATTACCCAGGATGGACAGCCACTCTGGACGGTAGAGCTCTGCCGATCCTCCGCGCCAACGGCGTGATGCAGGCCGTGGCCATTCCTGCCGGACGCCACCAATTGGAATTTCGGTTCACTCCGAAATCGTTTCGCTTCGGGGCGGGTCTCTCCGCGATCACCCTATTATTCATCGGGTGGCTCGCCAGAAAACTCCCGGCTACGTAACACTTTCTAATGAGAATCGGGACGGCCAACCGCGGGTCAATACATCAAAATCTGAAAACCAGCGGCGGCCCGGCAAATTGCTGTGGCCGAATTACAAAGCCTGCTGTTTCGAGTGTCTAAACAACGATCGGCGTCCAGGGAGCACGTCCCGCGCGGATTCCGCGAGCAGGTTTAGCGCAGCGAGCTCTGCAGAGACTCGTGTCGTGTCTTGCAACCTTTTGTTGCATATGCAACAAAAGGTTGTTGTTGCCGTGTACCGCAAACTGAGAGGGTTTATTCCTGCGCACCGGAGCTGTGACGGTGCAGTGGGGGGCTGGCGGCCAGTCCACCCGCAGAACACCAAATAGGCCGCTCCTGTCCATACCGGGAGCCGCCGCTGCTTCGCTTCGACTGGATGTTTCCTGGAGAATGATATTAGACTGCGGCGTGCTTCCATCGCGACTCTTCCCCTTCGTCCTCGGACTGATCACTCTATTCACCGCCGTCACCGCCGGGCCTACGTCGTTTGAAACCCGCAATGAGCTCTATTTCAAAAAGTCTGCGAGAGTGGCACAAGGCACCAGTGCCACCCGCAAGCTGGTTGCCCAGGCCGCCCTATCCCCACGCACGGCCGGTGAGCCCCCGATGTCCGGCCGCGAACCCGCGAGCCAGGGGGAGCAAGACTGGGTCGACAACCGGTGGCAACAAACGGAAATCGGCCCATTCCTCGCTTCCGTGGTCGGCCTTCCCGCTGGCCCAATCGCCAAGGGACTCACTGTCCGAGTGCCCGGTGAACTAAACGGTGCCGTTTGTTACGACACCCACTCCCTCACCGCCAGGGCGGTATGGACTGGTGGATTTCTTCAGTTGGACCCGAGTCGCTTTGGACTGACCGTCGCGCCCCGGCCCGCCTCACCGCCGTTCATCGAATTGCCGACTGGCCCGGACTGGCTGGAGGCAACGTCTCGCTTTTTGGGAATCCGCCCACTCGCGTCCGGAGTCGTGCTGGAGTTTGAAATTGACGGCGCCCGCGTCTCGGAAACTCCCTCCCTCCTTCGCGTCGCACAAGGACATCAGTTCGTCCGGAGCTTTGAGGTCAGCCCACACTCGCGTCCGCTGCAGCTCCGAGTCGCGGCAGGACCCGGCTGGCTTGCGTCGAAGCCGGGGCTTGAATCGGAGAATCGCTTCGAATGGACCCGACAAGGAGACTCCCTCGTCGCCTCTGCCACGTTTGGCCGCCTCGCGCCTGTGGAATCAACCCCGGGACAAGGGGTCCTGATTCTCCCAGCCGACACCGAGGTCCGGCGATTCGACCTTCGACTATGGCGCGGCCCCGCAACTCAACAGATCGCCTATGTCGACGGCGATCGCGCCAATCGCATCCCAATCTCGGCATCAATTTTTCACGGACCCAATCCCCCCCGATGGCTTCCGTCTTTGACCACTTCCGGTCAGCGGAGCACCGACAACAACTTCCTCTCCGTGGACACACTGACACTCCCCTATGACAACCCATGGAAGGCGCTCTTATTCGGTGCCGGGATCGATTTCACTCGCGACGGCACGGGGTACTTTTGCACGATTCACGGCGACGTCTGGCAGGTTCGCGGCATCAACGATTCCCTCCGCACTCTGACATGGAAACGCTTCGCAACCGGACTATTCCAACCCCTCGGACTCAAGGTGCGAGACGATCAGGTGTTCGTGCTCGGCCGTGACCGCATCACTCGGCTGGTTGATGAAAACGGCGATGGCGAAGCGGACTTCTACGAAAGCTTTCACGACGGCATCGACACCTCGGTCGGCGGACACAACTACGTTACTTCCCTGGAACGGGACGACGCAGGCTATTTTTATTATGTCGATCCAAAAGGTGTGCATCGGGTGGCCCGCGATGGACGTTCCCAGGAAACCCTGGCAACCGGATGGCGAAATCCAAATGGGATGGGGGTTTCTCCGGACGGAACGGTAGTGACCGTCGCTCCTCAGCAGGGCAATTGGACTCCATCCTCGGCGATTTCCGAAGTGAAACGCGGCGGCTATTACGGTTATCCCGGCTCGAATGTCACGGCAACGCGGCCGTTGGGTTACGATCCTCATCTCTGCTGGATCCCGCATTCGGTCGACAATTCGAGCGGTGGACAAGTCTGGGTACCTCGCGACAGCTGGGGACCTTTGGGCGGGCAAATGCTTCACCTCCTGTGGGGCCGTTGTTCGATGATGCTGGTGTTACGCGATGTTTCCTCGGGTGCTTCGCAGGGAGCTGTTCTACCGCTTCCGGTTAGGTTTCTTTCCGGACCAAACCGCGGCTCTTTTCATCCAACCGACGGCAGCCTGTACGTGGCAGGGTCGACTGGGTGGCAGACCAGTTCGCTCAAGGACGGTTGTCTGCAACGAGTGCGTTATACCGGACGACGGGTCGGATTGCCGGTCCAGTGGAAGGTAAGGTCCGACGGCTTGGACCTCACCTTTAGTGTCCCCTTGGATCCGAAAACCGCCGAAGACGTTGGCAGTTTTGCGGTGAAGCGTTGGAACTACCGGTACACATCGGCCTACGGTTCCAAAGACTGGTCTGTCACCCGCAAGGACGCCGAAGGTCGCGACGAGGTGGATGTCCTGAAGACGGAACTGCTGCCCGACGAGCGAACGGTCCGGTTTCGATTGCGAGATCACCGTCCGGCGATGCAAGTGGAGATCAAGTATAACCTGGATGGAGCCGACGGACGGCCCGTGAAAGGCAGCCTTTGGCTTACGATCAATGACGTGCCACAGAGCTGACGCTGCCTCTACCGCTACGATGCGGCAGGGTGACCCTTCCCCCGCTCTGCCCCGCGCTGGAGAGGCGATAGGATCCCATCGAGTTCAAATCTTCTGCCGACTATCGGATCGGGGGGTCGGTCCAAAAGTGGGTCGATCATTCATGAACCGGATCCGAATCCGAGGGGCCTCCTCCTCAGATGCAACCTCTATTGGAACCTCGGCGACGGGCGGCCAGTTCAGCCACGCAGCCAGACATCCGAGCAGCCCTCCCACCATGATCAAGATCGTGGCGATTAGGAATCGAATGGGCTGATGAACGCTCAAGACCGCCCAAGCGGCAACCGCCACCATTACCGCATCCGCCACCCACAACAGCGGAACGGCCAAATGCAATAATTCGAAATGGCCAGCCATCGCGCGTTCATGCTCGCGTTCCCGCTGATTCGTAATGTGTTCTGCGATGAATCCGCTCAGGAGCAACTGCACACCAGCTGGGTCTGGAGACGACGTGGAATCGTTCGCGGGCAAGGCCCGATTATTCCGCTCAGGTGAATTGAGCAGCGAGCCAAGTCCGCGTCCGAGGGCCGATTTCGACATAGATTGATAACTACCGCCCAAACGATGGCGCAGCGCCGCAAGAGGGCAACCGAAAACCGAACGAGAACACCGCTCCGGCGGCACGCGTCACCAAACCATAGGTCTGGAACTCAAAATGAACATGCGACGGGGTGGAAACTCACTTGTTTCTAAATTGCTCTGAACAACATGCTCAGGGGTGTCGTCAAGTGTACTGTCCTCCGCGACATCGTCTCATAAGGAACCCATGCACCTGCGCGCCAACTTTGATCCTACGCCATCGCGCGAATTCTCTGCGCAAGTTCTCCCGGCGCCGGCACCGGTTGGGATCGGCCGGGGTCTTGTTGCCCTGCTGGTGGGAGCGTGGTTAGTCGGAGGGATGAGTCGCACGGAGGTCGCTGCGGGCGAATCGCCCCCTAATTCACGCCAGCCACCCGTCGCCCATTGGTCGTTCCAGCCCCTCCGATCGGCCAAGCCGCCGCCGGTGAAGAATGTCCGTTGGTCGAAGACCGCCCTGGACCCGTTCATACTCGCAAAGTTGGAGCAAAGCGGAATTGAGCCGGCACCGGAGGCGGACAAACGAACCCTCATTCGTCGCGCCACCTTTGACCTTATCGGGCTGCCACCGACCCCGGAGGAAGTGACTACCTTTCTCTCGGATACCGCTCCCGATGCTTTTCCACGGGTGGTCGATCGACTCTTGGAGTCACCCCATTATGGGGAGCGTTGGGGTCGGTACTGGCTGGATGTCGCGCGCTACGCGGACAATAAAGGCTACGTCTTTTTCGAAGAGAAGAGTTATCCTTGGGCCTGGGTCTATCGCGACTACGTGGTGCGCTCGTTCAACGAGGACAAACCCTTCCACCGGTTTGTGCTCGAGCAACTCGCGGCGGACCAACTCGATCTTGGGGGCGACTCTCGCACGCTCGCCGCGATGGGTTTTCTGACCGTGGGAGATCATTTTTCCAACAACATCCACGATATTTTGGACGACCGGATTGATGTCGTTTCCCGCGGCTTGCTCGGACTGACGGTTGGATGCGCGCGATGTCATGACCACAAGTTTGATCCAGTGACGACGGCGGATTACTACGCGCTCTACGGCGTATTTCGGAGTTCCAGTGAACCGTTGGTTCCGCCTATGATCGGCGAACCTGGGTTGAGCGAGACCTACGAAGGCTTCGATTTGGAATTGATCCAGCGCCAACGGACGTTGCGTGATTTCGTTGAGAATAAGCACCGCGAAATTGTTCAAACCTCGCGCACGCGCATCGCGGATTCCCTGATGGCGGTTTATGCTCAGCGCAATCAGCCGGCCACCGAGAGTTTCATGCTCATCACCGATCCAGGCGACATCAACCCAGTGGTGATTTCGCGTTGGCGCACGCTTTTGGAGCAGGCTGGGGCGACGAACGGGATCTGGGCCCCGTGGAATGCATTCGCGGAGTTGAACGAGACGAATTTTACAGCGCTGTCGCCCGCCGCCAACACGTCGCTGCTCAAGGCCAATGGCCTCAATTCTCGCGTGCGGTCCGCCTTTTCAAATGCGCCGCCGGCTTCGATGAAAGACGTAGCCGAGCGTTACGCCTCCGTGCTGAGAGCCGTGGACAAACAATCGCGTGAATCGCTCCCGCCCGCCGGCCTCAACTCTGGACCCGCCGTGCAACACCTTCCCGATGCGGACGACGATGACTTGCTACGGGTGCTTTATGGTCCCGAGGCGCCCCCCGACGTGCCGGCACAGATGGACTGGGGTTTTCTTTCACTGCTGCCGGACCGGGCAAGTCAGGGCGAGTTCCAGAAGCTTCTGAAAGCCCTGGAGCAATGGCTCATGCATGGACCGGAGGCACCCGCGCGGGCGATGGTCTTGCGGGATCTGCCGGTGGCGTACGAGCCCCGCATTTTTCAACGAGGCAATCCAAGTCGCCTCGGAGCGTCCGTACCACGACGGTTTCTGCAACTGATCGAGCCGACGGGTCGGCCTTTTTCGCGAGGCAGCGGGCGGCTTGAACTCGCGCAAGCCATCGTCGATCCGAAGAATCCACTCACGGCTCGCGTGCTGGTGAACCGGGTCTGGCTGCATCACTTTGGCGCCGGGCTCGTCACAACACCGAGTGATTTGGGTCGGCGCAGCGATCCTCCATCGCATCCGGAACTTCTCGATTGGCTCGCGGATGAGTTCATTCGTAGCGGTTGGCGCGTGAAACATCTGCATCGACTAATCATGAACAGCGCCGTGTATCAACAAGCCTGTCAATCTCCCGTAGCCCAAAACCGATCGCCCATGGAACAGAAGGCGGCGACATTGAACAACCAACACCCATCATCGAATACGAATCGTTCTCGACCCGCCGCCATGGATCCAGAGAATCGCCTTCTGTCACACATGAGCCGACGCCGACATGATTTCGAAACCCAACGCGACGCCATCCTGACCGTGGCCGGCCAGCTCGACCCGACGCCGGGCGGATCGCCCGTCGAGTACGCAACGCCGCGCCGGACTCTCTATACCTTCGTCAATCGGATGGATGTGCCGCCGGTGAGGACAACATTCGACTTCCCGAGTCCGTCCGCAAGTTGTCCGCAGCGTTTGGAGACAACCGTTGCGCCGCAGGCGCTTTATTTGATGAACAATGAATTCGTCGCCGACTGCGCGGCGGCCGTCTTGCGCCGACCCGACGTGGCCGGGCTCCAATCGACGGCCGCAAAAATTGATCGGCTCCATTCTCTCCTCTTCAGTCGTCCGCCGGCGAAATTGGAACAGGGCTCAGCTGAGAGATTTCTTGGCGATTCACCGAGCGAGAAGGCGTGGCAGCAGTACGCTCACGCGTTGATGATGGCCAATGAGTTTTCATTCGTAGACTGACGAATCGCCTATGAATCCAATTGAACTCAACGCGAACCCGTTTCTCTCCCGCCGCCAAATGCTCGCTCGGTGCGGAACCGGCTTTGGGATGATGGCGCTGGCACCTTTACTCGACCAGGCGGGTTGGCTCGGCCTGCGCGCCGCTGCTTCCGAAACGGCGACATCGCTGCCGCAGGTGGCGCGCCCGCCTCATTTCACGCCCAAAGCGAAACATGTCGTCCACCTCTTCATGAACGGCGGGCCATCGCAGGTGGATACCTTCGATCCCAAGCCGACCCTCGACCGCTACCACGGAAAGCCGCTTCCCCTGAACAATCTTCGGACCGAGCGCAAGACGGGCGCGGCGATGCGGTCGCCGTTCAAGTTTCAGCGCTACGGAAAGTCGGGACTTGAGATTAGCGAATTGTTTAGAAAGACGGCGAGTCTGCACGCCGACGACATGGCAATTATCCGTTCGATGCGGGCGGAAGTCCCGAATCACGAGCCATCGCTGATGCTGATGAATTGCGGCGACTCGCGGCTGCCGCGGCCAAGCATGGGCTCATGGATTAACTATGGTCTCGGCAGCGAGAACCAGAATCTGCCCGGCTTCATCGTGCTGTGCCCGGGCGGCTACCCGATTGTCTCGACACAGAATTGGCGGTCCGCCTTTCTGCCGGGTGCGTTTCAGGGGACGTACATCGACACGCAGCACACGGATGTCGAAAAGTTGATCGCCAACATTCGCAATAAGCGGATGACGATCGACGAGCAACGCCGCCAACTCGACTTGGTGCGCACGCTGAATGAAGACCACGCCGAGCAACGTTCCCACGACTCCCCGCTTGAAGCCCGCATTGCCACGTTTGAACTGGCTTACCGGATGCAGACGGAAGCAACCGATGCCTTCGACATAACCAGGGAACCGGAGGAGATTCGAAACGCTTACGGCAGCGGCACGCACGGGCGGCAATTGCTGATCACGCGCCGCCTGATTGAGCGGGGTGTGCGTTTCATCCAGGTTTGGTCTGGCGAAGGCCAGCCGTGGGACAACCACGAGAATCTCGAAAAAGGTCACCAGAAGCTCGCAGGGGAATGGGATCAGCCGATCGCTGCCTTCATGGCGGACCTGAAAGAGCGCGGGCTCTTCGACCAAACTCTTGTCCTGTGGAGTGGCGAGTTCGGCCGGACGCCGGTGGCCGAATTGCCCGCGCTGAACGGGCGGGACCACAATCACTATGGCTTCAGCGTATGGATGGCCGGCGGCGGCGTGAAAGGCGGCACGACTTACGGTGCGACCGACGAATTCGGCTTTCGAGCAACGGAAAGCCCGGTTCATGTCCATGATCTCCACGCGACCATTCTCCATTTGCTCGGACTGGACCATGAGAAGCTAACCTATCGCTACGCCGGGCGTGATTTTCGACTCACCGATGTGGCGGGAAATGTCGTGACCGGAATTCTGGCATGAGGGGCGACAATTCGCAGCCAACTCCCCCTCACCAAGCCCTGCGCTTCGCGGGGAACTGTCCTCCCCACCGCTTAGGACTGGGAATCGCACACCGCAGACACAAATTACACAGTTTTCCACAAGAAATGCGGCTCGACCTTGCCCCCGCCCCTGAGCATTAATGTAGTGCTTTCCGCTCCGGGCGATGTGCTGAGGACGGTTTCAAGGGTCCTGCAGGGTGTGTTTGGAGAGAAAGCACGGGATATTTTATGAGCCGCTTTTTGCACAACATCGCGTGGACCGCATGGATCGCCAGCATTGCCGCTGCCCGAATTTATGCGGAGGAAACGAATCTTTCCCTCCCGACAGCGCCAATCCCTATAGCCGCCGTCGCGTCGACATCCGCAACCACCCCCGTCGCGGCGGTGACAGCGTCGGCAACCACCCCCGTCGCGGCGGTGACAAACAGTGACAAAGCCCCGGAGATCCTGGTGACCGCACGCGCCGCGACGTCCAATAACACGATCCGATTTCAGTTCGATGGGATACCTTACAGCGATGTCCTGGAACGATTCGCGCAAATGGCAAACAAGCCTCTTCTTGCTGCAACGAATGTCGCCGGCACCCTTACCTACAACGATCCGAATCCTTATTCCTACGTGGAGGCGTTGGATACCCTGAACCTGGTTCTTTCGATGAAAGGCCTGGCAATCGTGGAAACCGAACACAACCTGCGTCTCGTCCCGTTCAAGGAACTGCCTTCCCTTCCTCATCGCATCCTGCACGGCACCGATTCAACCGGGGATGTCCGTCCAGGTGAGGTTGTCACCGTCGTCCTGGAAGTGACCAATCTCGATGCAAAGGAGGTCGCTGATTCCGTCTCTCCGATGCTCTCAAGCGCCGGTTCCGCCGCTCCACTTTCCCGCGGACGCGGACTCATTATCACGGACCGATTGACCAACATTCAACGGATCCGATCATTGCTCCGGACGATTGACATCGCCGCCATCGCAGAACGGCAGATGAAAACGTACACGCTGACGCACGCTTCCGGAGGAATTGTCGCCGACCTGCTCAACCGGACCTTTGGCGCCGCCACCGCGCCGAAGCGGACCCAGTTCAATGCGAATAGCAAGGCCCTGGAGGTGCTTCCGGCCGATCCGAACGAATACATCACCGCAGTGTACGACGACGCTTCACGAACGCTCGTCCTGTTTGGCCCGTCCGACCGGCTGGCACTCGCCGAAGACCTGATCAATCGCTTCGAGCAAAAGGAAGGTTCCGCCGGCGACGTTCGCATCTACTACCCTCAATCTATCAAGGCGGATGAGCTCGCTACGATTCTCCGCCAGGCAATCCCCGGAGTCGCCGGGGAAAAGGAACCCGCGGCAAGCGCCGTAATGAAAGCGCGCGTGATCAGTGACCCAACGCAGAACCGACTGATCGTCGCTGCCCCCACCTCCGCCCAGTTGGAGGAAATTGAACAACTCGTAAACCGCGTCGACAAACCCGGCAGCGGTTCCAGCGTCACCAACCCTGGCCTCATACCGGTGCGGTCACAGACGATCCAACTGACTCGCATCTTCCGTCCTCGCACCACGGATGCAACGAACGTCGCTCACATCATCACTCAGGCTCTCACCCGCCGACAGCCGAACGGGCGAGTCATCATCACCGCCAGTGTGAGTCACGATGTCGGAAGCCAGAGCGTGATTGTCAGCGGTTCGCCGGACGACATCCAGACTGCGAGCGATATTGTCAGCCAACTCGAGACGGGCACCACGCAACCGACACCGCTCCAGACCCGCTTCCTAGATGTCGGGACTCCAGGGGAAGCCCGTCGACTTCAGCCCCTGGTCGATCAGTTGTATCGGAACCAGGTGAGCGACGGAGGACTCGGTGTTGCCGCGCACGCGAAGATTCTGGCAGACACCGAATCCGGCCGATTGATCGTGACCGCCAGCGAGGAGCACCTCACTCGAATCGAGGCGCTAGTGAAGCAACTCCGGGCGAACAAACCCCTCACACAAGACCGCCATCTGCGCATCCTCACTCTGAAGAACGCCCGAGTTGATTCCGCAGTGCAAAACCTCCAGAACCTCCTGAAGGAGGCAATGACCGCGCGCCAGTTTATCGGGGTGCCGACTCCGTCCGTCCTGCCGGACGCCCCGAATAATCGGCTGCTCGTGACGGCCACGGACGATCAATTGGAAGTCGTGGAAAGACTATTGGGTGTGATTGACGTCGCTCCTGCCGCCAATAGCGTGCGTGAATTCAGGGGAATCGAGTTATTCGGACGGACGGCGGCGGAATTTGCCCCCATCGTCCAGCAGCTTTACGCCGAGCAACTGCGTGGACAGCTGGAACCTTCCGGTGGACCGGCCTCAGTGATTCCAGATCCACGCAACAACCGCTTAATGGTGAGCGGCGCAGCGAGTGAAATCGCCCGGGTCGAATCCATCGTCCGTCAGCTCGATTCGACCGATCGCAAAGCCACAAAAGAGGAAACGCGAGTGCTGCGATTGCAGGCTGCCTCGGCGCCGGAACTCGTGGGTCTCATCGAGAAATCGCTGAACGCGCGCCAAGTGCAGGTACGGGTTCTGGTCGATGCCCGCAGCAATAGCCTCATTGTAACTGGGGACGCTTCAGCCGTGGAAGCCGCCGCTCAGATGGTGCAGCAGCTCGACACACAATCTGGCCTTTCTCCCCGGGAAATCCGAATCCTGGAATTAAAAACAACCGACGCCGCCACACTCTCGCCCATGGTCAGCGGGTTGTTCGCCGATCAAGTCAAAGCGCAGCGAGGCGTGGAATATAACTCCCCCACCAAGCTGGTTCCCGACGCCGTGGGCAATCGAATCATTGTCACAGGCATTCGTAGCGAAATCGATCAGGTCGCGAGCTTGGTGCAACGTCTCGATACCGTCCCCGATCAGGCCCAAGGCGCGCGTGTGTTCAAGCTCAACCTCGCCGACGCCATTACTCTGGCACCCGTCGTCTCCAATTCACTCGTCCGCTTCGGACCCCAGGGCCAGGCAATCCACCGGGCAACCGTTTCCGTGGATGAAAAATCTAATTCACTCGTCGTGTCCGGATCCCGGGCGGATTTGCAGGATGCCGAATCCGTGATTGAAAAGCTCGACGGCTCCTCCGCTGCGAAGGAACGCGTCTTGCGAATCTTTGAAGTGAAATCCGATGCCGACGCTCTTGCCGCCCTGGCGATGCGAGTTTTCGCCGCACAAAACCCCGGACGGAATCCCACCTCACTTCTCAACCTCACACCCGAGCCGGGGAGTCATCGGATCATCGCCCTCGCACCCGCTTCCATAATCGCCCAACTCGAAACCGTTCTCCGGTCACTGGATGAAGCCCCGGATCAGGCCGCCCGCGAGTTGCATCCGGTTGAGTTGAAAAACGCCATCGCCTCGGAAGTGCTGCCCCGTCTCACTAAGATCTACGCCGATCAATCCCTGGGCAAGACTCTCAAGCCCGCCACCATCCAGGCGGACGCCTCCGGTTCGCGACTGCTCGTGTTCGGCACGACCGAACAGGCCGAGACCATCCGGCAGATCGCCCAAACCCTCGAGTCTCAGTCCCGACCCGCCCGCAACACTCGAGTTTTTGATGTCGGCCGCTTGACCGAAGCCCAACGAATCCTGCCGCTCGCTCAACAATTGTATAAGGATCAACTGGGCACTGATCCCCAAGCAGGTCCACCCGATGCCCAGATGGTCTCCGACGGCCGTACGGGTCGGATCATCGTGTCGGCTCGGACGAATCAGCTCTCCCGCCTGGATGAGATTTTCTCACGGTTACTGGAGAGTACGCCCACAAACACGGTCCGTGAAACCCGAGCTCTGGAGGTCGGCACTGCGGGGGACGTCCAACGACTACTGCCACTCGTTCAGAAGCTCTACCAAGATCAATGGAAAGACCGGGGGGAATCGGATCCGGCCGATGCACAAATTCTTCCCGACCCCGCTGCCGGCCGTTTCCTAATCACCGGGAAACCGGCCCACCTGACATCCATCGAGTCCATCCTTCGTCAACTCGGTGCCAGCTCTGCTCGTTCTGGAGCACGCGAAACCCGCATCTATGACCTCTCCACAGCCAGTGCCCTCGAACTCGCAACAACCGTCCGCACTCTCTACATGGAGGAAGCAAAATCCCGCTTTGGCCCCGCCACTCCAGACACACTCATAACCCCTGACACGGGTGGCAACCGTTTGATCGTGGTAGGCGACACCAATGAACTCGCCTTGGTCGGTGATCTCATCCAGAAACTCGACAAGGTAGGCACCCAAAGCGCCAGCACACGCGTCTTCAAACTCAAATCAGCCGATCCAGACAAGGTGATGGAAATTCTCGCCACAGCCCTTATTCGGTTCGACGCCTACGGCCGTCCCCAAAAACGCGTAAGCGTGGTAGCCGATTCCAAGACACGCACGCTAATCGCCACCGGGGACCCGAAGGAGTTGCAATCCGCGTCCGTCATCATCGAACAACTCGATACCTCGCTGGGTACTTCCGCCGGGCGCAGCATGCGCGTCCTCCAGGTCCCTCAGCGCAAACTCGGAGCGCTGGCCGTTCGTGTTCGTCAGGTTTTCCAGGACCAGATTCGTAGCCAGCCCGAACTCGGTACCAGCGAGACGCTGATCCTCGAAGATATCCCCAGCAAACAGCTGATCCTGGCCGGCACTGAGAAGCAACTGGCGGCCATCGAAGAGATCGTCACCCTATTGCAGCGCGGCACGGATGACTCGGGTCGTGAGCTACGGGTTGTCTCGGTTGAAAAAACTTCCGCCGCTGCCGTCTCGAGTCTGTTGAGTCAAATCTTCGCAAAGCAAATCTCCAGCACGGACCCCGCGGAACGTCTCCTGCTAAGCGTCGGCACCGATGACCACAGACTGGTCATCGAGGCCCCCACCAATTCGTGGAGCAAGATCCTGCCGCTCGTTCAAACCCTCGACCAGGCCGACACCGCCGGCGACTCGGTCGTGCGTGCCGTTCATCTGACCCGCGGACGAGCCGAAGATCTCGCAGAGGCGGTAAACAAATCGATGATTTCACGCAACGCACCCCTGAAGACAAAACAAGTTACCGTCACTCCGGTCAGTGGCGCAAATAGCCTGCTGATCAACGGCGCAAGCGAAGGCGTTGAGGAAGTTCTCAAGTTGATCCATGAATTGGATTCCAGCGGCAGCGGCAACGATGAAATTGAGGTGCGCATCTTCAAACTAGAAAATGGCGCCGCAAAGGAAGTGTCCGCCATTCTGCAACAGCTCCTGCAGTCTGTCACCCGGTCTCGCTCCCGCAGCGGCGAGCGAATCGTCCCCGCCAGCCTCTCCGTCGACGATCGCTCCAACAGCCTTATCATCTCCGGATCGCCAGCTCATTTTAAGGTGATCGAAAAAATCCTGCCAACCCTTGACCGCCTGCCGGAACGGAGTGATCGGGAGGTGCAGTTTGTCTGGTTGCGCAAGGCTCGTGCGTATGACGTCGTCAGCAAACTCGAGGCCGTGTTCACCAGTCGAGGCGAAGGCGAACGACCGGTCATCGAAGCCGATTCACTCAACAATTCGTTGACCATCATCGCGAAACGCGCCGACCTCGCCCAAATCCAGGACCTCATCAACCGCCTCGATGAACAGAGCAAAGACAGCAGCATCCAGGTCCGACTCCGCCCGCTCGACCGGGTCGCCGCTGAACAAATGGCGAAGATGCTGCAAAATCTTTATCCACAGATGTCCCGCGGCCAACTCCGCATCGTCGATCAATTGCCGCCTATAAAACCGGACTCCAACCGGATTCCGAACGACGCGGCGACCAATGCCCCAGGGACCGCCGCGGCACCTACCAATACCCCCTCGCCCGTCCCTCAGCCGGAAACCACGAGCCCCGAAGTCGTGATCGCCGTCGACAAGAATGCCAACGCCCTGGTGCTGTCCGGACCTGCCCAAGAACTGGATAACATCGACCGGATCATCACCGACCTCACACACAACTTCTACGGTAGTGAAGCCGAGTTCCGTCTCTTCCCAATACGCGACGCCGACCCCGTCATCGTGGCACGCACGCTCATGGAATTGTTGAAGCAGGAACCGACAGCCGCGGGGGGGGCAGGACAGCCCCCTCGAGCCGCTAATTCGCAGCCGCGCATCACGGTTGTGGCTGAGCCCCGGAGCCGAACAGTCATTGCCCGCGGGCGGCCTACCGACTTCGCATTCCTGGAATCACTGATCCGACAGCTCGACGCGGCAGGCGTCGCCTCTCAGCTCGAATTCCGGATAGTTCCCCTAACGAATGCTCCCCCGGAAAAAGTGCTTCCCCTGGTTCAACAGATGGTCACCCAGCTGAATCTTGCCCGCCCCGGCGAGCCACTCACCGTGGCCGCCGACTCGCGCTCACGTGGGCTGCTCGTCGTGGCCCGTGGCAATCTTCTCGCACAGGTCGAGAAAATGATTGTCTCGCTGGATCAGCCGACTCCCAACGTCGAAGTCCAGGTACAAATGGTCGCCCTCAAACAAGCCAACGCCACCCAGCTTGCAGCCATTCTGCAAACCATGCTCAAACCCGGCGCAGCCGGTGAACTCACCGCCGACGCCCGCGAATTGCAGGAGCAGATCCGACGATTAAAAATCCGGAGTGAAGATGGCCGGGAGGTGCTGCTCGACTTGTCGCACCCAATCAAGATCTCCGCAGATCCAGCCTCCACCCAGGGAGGGGGTAACCGGCTCATTCTCACGTCCACTCCGGATAATTTGAAAGCCCTCACTGCCGTGATTGAGGTCATGGATTCCACGCCTCTGGCTGAAGGCGTGTTCGTGAAATTCATCAAATTGCAACACGCCGACGCTGTCACTGTTGCACAGACGCTCAGTTCGATTTTCGCCCAAGGCCGGTTGCTCGGCGCCGGCCCCAATACCCCGAATGCGCGCCCGGAAGGCGAAACAGGAAAGAGCCTCGCCGGCCCGCTCAACGTGGCTCCCGATTCGCGAGCCAATACTCTCGTCCTCAGCGGACGAGCCGAAACCCTCGAACTCGCAGCCCGCCTGATCAATGACCTCGACCGGCCCGTCGATCGACTCGTTACCGAAGTCAAATTGTTCCGCCTAAAACATGCGTCCGCGACGCGCCTGCTCCCGCTCCTCCAAGCCGTGTTCGCGGAAGGAACACCGGTTCCCGGCGCCGAAGGATTGAATACTCAGGTCACCCGACTCCGGACACTGCGTGAGAAACAGACGCCGAAAACCACGGAGGCACCCAAGAACCGCGCAGCACTGGTCCTGCAGGCCGATGATCTCTCCAACATTCTTATCGTAGCGACACGAAGTGACACGCTGCCGCTAATCGAGGATGTTATCGAACAGCTCGATATCCCCGCCGCGTCCGGACTCGAATCGATCCGGGTCTACCCCCTCAATCATTCGGACCCGGCAATCGTGCAAAAGATTCTGAGCGATCTCACCAGCGGCCAAAAGTCCGCCAATCTGCGCAATGAGGACAGGCCTGTCATCACAATCGATTCGCGAACCAGCGCCCTGGTCGTCGCGGGCAACGGGAAAAGTTTTGCGATGATTGAGGCACTGCTTCAACAACTGGATCAGCAGTTGCCGTTCAACCTTCGCGATATCCGCATCCTTCCACTCGAAAATGCCGACGCCAATGTGGTGGGTCCTACGCTCCAAAAACTCATGGACGCACGATTGACCCAACGGGCGAGTCTGAATCCGGGACAGGCTGACGTGCTGAAGGTGATCATTCTCACGGACCCGCGCAGTAATTCACTGCTCATCGGCGGCTCGAAAGACGGTTTCGAAACGGTCGAATCGCTCGCCCGACAATTGGATCACGCTGGCCCCGCACTGAGCGGCCGACTTCGCCTGCTGCCCCTCCAATATGCAGACGCACACCTCATCGCCAACACCTTGACAACGCTATTTGAACAACGGTACGCCGCAGGCCGCACGTCAGATGTTCAGCGAAACAAGCCTGTCATCTTGGCGGACCCGCGCAGCAACAGTCTCCTCATTACTGCAAACCAGGAGGACAACGGTGCCATCGACGATCTGCTCCGAAAACTCGACACCAAGATGGAGAACCCCGGACTGTTGCTGACGGTTGTCCCTTTGAAACACAACGACGCCGCGCGCGTTGCCACGCAGATCGAAAGTCTCTTCGCCGCACGACTCAAAGCGCAAGCCCTCCCCGGCCAGCCACCGTCGCCTTCCGAACAGATCAAGATTGAGCCCGACTCCCTCAACAACGCGCTCATCGTGTCGTCCAGCAAGGAGAACCTCGATCTAATCCGAGCGCTACTGGAAAAAATCGACGTGGAACCTCAGATTTCCGGTGGGCAATTACAATTGTTCAAACTCGAATTCGCCGATGCCCAGCGCGTCGCCACCCTGCTGAAGTCCCTCGTCAGTCAGGGGCTCTATCGGCCGGGCCACCTGCCCGGTGCGGCCAAGAGTGCGTCCCCTCAAGACGCCCTCGCCGTAAGCGTCGATCCACGAAGCAACACGCTCATCATTAGCGCCAGCCCCGAAAATATCGGCCTCGTAAAGGAGCTCATCAAACGCCTCGACAACCCGGACCTCGCCGCCAACGGCGACGTCCGGCTTTACCCTCTGAAAAACGCCAAAGCCGGGACTCTCGCCACCACCCTGGAGCAGTTTTTTCGAGCCAAGCGTACAGCCGATGCGGTGGCGGTAAACGCGAATGAACGGACGCCTCCTGTCTCGGTCATTCCCGATGAACGGATGAATACCCTGCTGGTCACGGGCGGCAAAGAGGCGTTCGATCTCGCGGACCGCATTATTGCTCAACTCGATGGCGACGGGGCATTCGCCCGTCTCAACTTTCGCGTCTTCCCACTCAAGAGGGCAACCGCCGCCAAACTGCAGTCCACCCTCCAACCCATTTTCGCCAACCGTCCGGCCAAGGCAAAAGGCGAACCCATAGATCCCATCACCCTTGTCGCGGATCGTTGGGTCAACGCCCTGCTTGTCGGCGCCTCGGTGGAAGACATGTCTACCGTCGCATCTCTCATTGAGCAACTCGACAGCGAGCCGAGTGACACCGGCCTCGCGATACATGTGTTCCCGCTCGCCAAAGCCGATGCCCGACGCGTGGCCCTAACCGTGCAAAGCCTTTTCCGCGACTCATCTCCAAACCAAGTCGCTCCGGTCTCGGTCTCCGCAGACGAGCGGATCAACGCCATTGTCGTCTCCTGCGGAGAGACCGACGCGAAACGAATTGATGATCTTGTCCGCAAACTCGATACCGAACAGGTGGCGCGCGTCAGCGAAATCCGAGTGTTCCCACTCCAGTATGCTCGAGCCGAATCACTCTCCACCATTCTCAATACCGCTCTCAATACCAAGCCCCCAGCATTGACCGAACAAAGCCCGAATGCCCAATCGGTCCTTCAGTTCATCAGCCATGTTCCCGGCGGTCGAGAATTCGTCAGCGCCGCCCTCAAAGAGGCCGTCCTTATCACCTCAGACGCCCGGATGAATTCTCTCATTGTATCCGGACCGGTGGATTACATGGGCCTCATCGAGCAGATTATCACTCGACTCGACGCCAGTTCGCCTCAGGAGGCCAAAATCAAAGTGTTCACGCTGGTGAATGCCGATGCGCGTCAGATGGCGGAATTGCTCACTCAGCTGTTCAAGATGTCCGCGACCGCGTCCTCAACCTCGCCCCGATCGGTTCAATATACTCTCGTTCGCCCAGCCACCGGGCCCGACGGCTCAACGGTCGAAGAATCGATGGCCTCTGCCACACTCGGCACCGCCGAACAAAGTGCCCTTACCGTGACCATCGATCCCCGAACCAATAGTCTGCTCATCGGTGGCACCGAGCACTATGTCCTGCTCGTGTCGCAGATCATCGAATCCCTGGACGCCAGCCCGGCGAACGAACGAAAAACTGAAGTTATCCGCCTGAAAAACTCTGTGGCTCTCGATGTTGCCGCTGCAATTCGCACGTTCCTTGACCAGGAACGGATGCGCGTCTCTCAAGTGCTCGGCACCGCCGCCATCGGCACAACTCAGAGACTCCTCGACCATGAAATCGCTGTCGTCGCCGAACAGGCCAGCAACACGTTGCTCGTCTCTGCGAATCCCCGGTACTTCGAACAAATCCGCATTCTAATTGACGAACTCGACACAGCTCAACCTCAGGTTCAAATCCAAGTGCTCCTCGCGGAGGTCACACTCGACGCTTCCACGGCATTAGGCATCGAATGGACCCAGACCGGAAGGAAGGGGGACGTCAATCTCAAAACCGGAACAGATTTCGGCGTCGCTCAGCAACTCAAAAACTTCGGCGGCTACTCAACCGCCGTCACCGGCTCCGACTTCACTTTTCTGCTCCGCGCCCTCAAGGACGAGGGCCGCCTCGAAGTCCTCAGCCGACCGCAAATCGTCACGGCCGACAACAAACCCGCCTCCATCAACATCGGCCAGCGCGTGCCGCTGATCACCGACAGCCGCGTCACCGAACGCGGTGACACGATTAACTCGTTCCGTTATGAAGATATCGGAGTCAACCTTACCGTCACCCCAAAGATAAGCCCCGACGGTTTCGTCAAAATGGAAATCGGAACCACCAATTCTTCCCTCAGCAGCTCAAACATCGAAATTAATAAGTCCGCCTCAGTCCCCATTATCAATCAACGCAAGGCCAACACCACCGTCAGCGTCCAAAGCGGACAGACGGTCGTCATTGGAGGCCTCATAGGAACCGTCGAAGATCGCCGGATCAAGAAGACGCCCGTGCTCGGCACCATCCCCGTCATCGGCGCCCTCTTCCGCAGTACCCACACGTCCCGGAATCGCAAGGAACTTCTCATCCTGCTGACTCCCCAGATCCTGACCCAGGCCCGCACAACCCATCCGCTGATCCGCAGCATCGAAAACGTCACCCGGGAACAACTGGATCAGTCTCAGATAAAGGACGAATTCAAGCGGGATAAGCTCCAGAAGAGGATCCTCGACCCGTTGTATCCAAATTCCGGAAAAGAGCCGACCGAACCCGAAAAAAATCGCCGCCCTCTCGGCCGGGATGGGGTCGGAATCTAACCCGGGGGTATCGATTGATTCGCTCATCATTCACGGAAGTGATCGCTTCAATTTTCACATATTTGATAAACCCAAGATCTCGACCCGACAGCGCTTTATGTCGGAATGTGGATACCGTTGAGGGGACGTCGCTACGCCATCGTCCACGCCGGGAGTTCCTGATTCGGACAGCCACGGCAGGCAAACTGGCGCTGCTATGGATCGGGCTTTCCACCTTTCTGTCGGCGGGTTGCACGACGAGCGGGCACCCGGCCTCACCTTCGGCACTCCGCTCAACGTCTCGTCCCGACGAACTTCACCTGTTCGGAATGCCCCTGGCCCTCAATCTGGACGACGTGCCGGGTCTGGATGGTTTTGCGGTCCGTGTATTCTATAGCCGTAGCACCCGCGCACACGGGATTCCAATCACTTCAGGAACGCTGGAAATACTGATGTTTGACGGCGCTCCAGTCGGCACAACGGCGGCCTTCCCTGTGCCCCTCCGCATCTGGCCTTTCACCGCAGAACAACTAAAACAGTTTTCAACCCGCACGTCGCTCGGAGTGGGCTACCAGCTAGTCCTCTGTTGGGGCGACAGCCAACCCACGGGGGATCACCTGACGGTCGTCGCCCGATATCGTCCATCAACGGGCCCTGCCCTTCTCTCCCCGCCGAGCAGCATTTCCACCGGGATGAACTAATGAGATGAATCAATTCACATCAAAAAAGAGCTTTCCAAGTTAATTTTGTTTGATGCCCGTTTTATGGCCCCTGCCTCATGAGCCGGGATGCTGATCTTTCCCTGTGAATAACCCTGCATTGCGCTGGATTGCTCCCGCCGACGGTGTCCTGTTAGGGTCGGAGCAATGTTCGTCTCTGCCACCCGTCGTCAACGCCGAGTGAACCTGCTCGTCTTGGCGCTGTTGCTCGGATTTGCCGCAGGTTGCGATTTCCTGAATCGCCCCGGCCCAAGCGAGGAAACGGATCCGCATTATCTCGACGGAATGACGGCCAAAAAGCTTTACGATTGGGATGCTGCGATCGCCCATTTCGAGAATGCACTCCACGCGAATCCCAATTCCGGCGCCGCCCACCGGGAACTGGGTTTCCTTTTCGACGAAAAACGGACCAATTTCATCCGGGCGCTCTACCATTACGAACGATTTAAGGAGTTGCACGTCACAGATACCAATCGCCTCGTCGCGGACCGCGTCTTCTATTGTCGTGTCAAACTGGCCAGCGAATACGCGACCTACCTGGATCGCATGCAAAATCAGACGGAGATTGACCGCTGGCGGGCGGCCGTCGGGCAGCGCGATCAGGAAATTGCCAGGCGGGAGCAGGAAATTGCCAACCTGCGCAGCTGGATCACTCAGATTTCACGCCTCACGAACCAAGTCATCGCCTCTTCCTCCGGCCTGATGATCACGGCGGTCACGGGTCCCGAGGTGAGCAATTCCCCACTCGTCCTCCCAGCACGCAATCAGCTAACTCCGGCGACGTCTCCGCCGGGAGGCACGAACTCATCGGCCGCTCCACGCTCTCCGGAGAGCACTCCGCAAGGCGCCTCAACGCCATTGAAACCGGCGCCGATCGCCGAACGCCTCCGGAAACAGGGATTCCCGCCCAAATCCACGCCTCCTGTGGCCTCGAAACGACAGCACACGATCCGGTCCGGCGATACTCTTGTCCGAATTGCGAAGCAGTACGGGGTGAGCCTTTCACGTCTTCAAGCTGCAAATCCACATCTTGATCCTCGCCAGCTAAAAGTCGGAAAACTGGTGGTAATTCCAGATTCTTATTAATGGCTGGGAGTCGCTTCCGGGTTATCCTTTGCGAAGTCTGCCCACTCGATGCCGATGAGTCTTAATGTATCAACAATACCGACTTCAGATTCGACGGACGATTCGACTCCGCGACGCTACGTGCTGCAAGACAGGTTGACGCAGTACTCTCTACCCAACTCCCATCACGATCCGCTCCGTAAGGTCACCTGGACAAACACGCTCTGCGCCTGCGTCCTTGCGGCAGGGTTGCTCGGAGTTCAAAAGCCGGTGCAGGTTTTGATGCACCGGACGAGCGAGGAACCCACTCTGATTCCGATTGAGGAGATTCAGCCCACGCCACCACCGACACGCCAGGCGTTTCAGCCGGCGGAACAATCGCCAACCGACGATTCCGACACGCAACCTCCGGAGCCTCCGCCGGTCGCCCCTTCCGTTGCACCCATAACCGCCAATTCGAATTTTGTGATTCCCGTGGAAGGCCCGGTCAATATCGTCAAAGAAATCTTGAACGCGGCTCCCCCACCTCGGAATCCCACGCCGGCCAACGCGGTCGTGGGTTCCCCCAAGGCCGCTCCACCGGCGAGGCCGTCGGGGCTGGCGAAGTTCAACAGTGGCAGTTTCAAGGGTGATTTTCCTGACATGGAGTTCGATGATTTTTCCAAGGAATTTCGAAGCCGCAACCGCGGAAAAGCACTTTCGGCCCGGATTCAGTGGAATCTCACTCCGGAGGGAATGGTCACGAATTTTGTTGTCCTAAAGGCTTCCGGGACGCCCGAGTTCGAGCGTGAAGTCATTCGCTGGATGAAACGAAAGTACCGATTTGACCCGCCCGGCCAACCCTTCATCCTCTTCCAAGATATCGAGCAATCGGACTAGTCCGAAAGTCCACAATTCTCCCCTCTTTCAGCACCACTCCCTCTCATGTTCGCAAACATACTGGTCAAATTCTTCGAAAGAGGCGGCCCGATCATGTGGCCGATTCTCGTCGTGGCTCTCATTGCGGTCGCCGTCGTGGGCGAACGCGTTTTCTGGTGGGTCCGGGAAAGTCGGAAGCGGGATCCGTCCCGGTTGGAAGGGGTTTTTGCTGCGTTGGAGAATGGCGATTTTGCCGCTGCAACCCGCGATTCCAAAGACTCCGAGGACCCCATCCTCCGCATGATCTGGCATGGATTAAACCACGTGAACTCGTCCCTACGCGGGGCACTAACCGTCGCCGCTGGCGGTGAAATCAAGCGAGCCGGCCGATTTTTGGTCCTGATGGATACCTGTATCACCGTCGCGCCGCTGCTCGGTTTGTTGGGCACCGTCACGGGCATCATGGGTGCCTTCGGATCGATCGGTAAAAATGAATTCGGCGTCGAGACCGTTTCCGGAAGTATTGGCGAAGCGTTGATCGCCACCGCCTGTGGCTTGGGCATCGCCATTTTCTGTCTCCTGCCGTTTAACTACCTCAACGAACGGCTGACAAAACTCCAATTCGATCTCGAAACGGCTGCAACCAATGTCGAGGTGTTGGTCGACAAGGCGAAGGCCCACGGTGCAGACACCATGGAATTCCGCCGTGAGCGAGGCACTCAGAATCAGTAGGCGACCCCAGCCTCGTCACACCGGGGCCGCCAATGATTTCAGGATTTATTCGGCTTTGCCATGCACTTCAATTCACCCCTACCCCGCAAGAAGGCCCGCATCGAAATCATCCCCCTGATCGATGTCATGTTTTTCCTGCTCGCCGCCTTCATGATGGTCAGCCTCACCCTCCAGAAAGCCCAGACGATCAAAATGAACCTTCCGACGGCGGTCGCTGCTCAGAAAGATTTTAAGCCCGAGATTTTCAACATTGGCGTCGACAAACTCGGCGACCTCTACGTGGGCAAGGAACGCATACTGTTGGCGGACATGCGGGGTATGCTGACAAACCGACTGGCAGGCAATACCAACCTCGCGGTCTACATCACCGGCGACAAACTGGCGACGCATGGGCGCGTAATCGAGGTGCTGGACCTAGTCCACCGGTCGGGTGTGCAGAAAGTGTCCTTCGCCATAGAACCCGTAAATGAATAAGTGTCTACCCCATGCAACTCAAACATCTACTCCCCCGTACCAATCAACCGTACGCAGTCCTTTGCCGGTCATGGGGTTACCCGTTGTTATGCCTTCTTGCCATCAACATCCGCGGAGCCGATTGGCCACAGTTTCGAGGAATGCATCGGGACGGAATCTCCTCGGAATCCATCACCAACACCTGGCCCAAGGACGGTCCGTCGGTAATCTGGAAGGCGGCGGTTGGGCAGGGCTACAGCGGACCGGTCGTTGTGGATGGCCGAATGCTCCTGCACCATCGCCCCGGCGACGAAGATGTCGTCGAAGCGTGGGATGCATCAACGGGTAAACGACTGTGGCGACACTCGCGTCCGGCGACCTATACGGACGATTTCGGATCCGACGACGGTCCGCGAGCAACGCCAGCAGTCCATGATAACCGCGTATTCACCTTCAGTGCAGACGGTCGTCTGACTGCGTTGAGTCTGGTGGATGGTCACGTCATCTGGGAAGTGGATACCGCCAAAGATCTCAAGGCGGACAAGGGATTCTTTGGATTTGCCTGTTCCCCGTTGGTGCTGGGGGGTGTCGTGGTTCTACAGATTGGAGGAGCCAACGGTGCGGGTATTGTCGGGTTCGATCGGGAATCAGGCCATGTTCGTTGGAAGGCGACAGATCATGAAGCGGGTTATGCAGCTCCCATCGCCGCCGAGTTCAAAGGGCATTCGCGAGTGGTGTGCTTCGACCGGGCTGGATTGGTCGTGTTAGATCCCGCACAGGGCCGAGTGGTCACCGAATTCCCGTGGAGAGCGCAGATGCACGCTTCCGTGAACGCGGCGTCTCCGGTGGTAATGGGGAATCAAATACTCCTGACAACGAGCTATGGTACCGGGGCAGTCTTGCTAAAGTTGAGCGATGCGAAAGCCACCCCTGTTTGGTCGGGCGATGAGATGCTTTCAGCCCACTTTGCGACGCCCCTCCTGCGCCAGGGATCCCTGTATGGGTTCCATGGGCGGCAGGAGCAGAGTCCATCCCTCCGGTGTGTGGAGTGGGCGACCGGTCGCGTGCGATGGGACGCCGCCCTTGGGGCCGGCAACATTTTCGCCGCTGACGACAAGCTTCTGATCCTCCTGGAGAAGGGCGAACTGATCCTGGCTGCGGCGGACCCCAAGGAATTCCGAACCCTTGCGCGGGCGCAGGTACTGGGAAGTAATGCCCGGGCCATTCCCGCTTTCGCTAATGGAAAGTGGTATGGTCGCGACAAGTCGAAATTAGTCTGCCTCGGTCTCTAGCCCGCATTTCGCCGACGTCGTCGCGAAGCGCTGCGCAACGCTCGCAGTGCCGCTGCCTTACTCGAAGCGAAGCGCATCAATTGGATCTAATTTGGCAGCCTTGCGCGCCGGATAAAATCCGAAAAAAATCCCGATCGCCGCGCTGACAAGAAAGGCGCCCACCACCGCTGAATTCGAAACGAGCGTTGGGAATCCGTATAGTCTGGTCAGCAGATGGGCGCACCCGATTCCTGCGAGAACTCCCAGGCCCCCCCCCACCACACTCAACACAACCGCCTCCGTCAGAAACTGCATCAGGACATCGCCACCGCGGGCACCGACCGCCAAACGGACCCCGATCTCACGCGTTCGTTCGGTGACACTCACCAGCATAATGTTCATGATGCCAATGCCACCCACCAGCAGCGAGACACTGGCAATGACCCCCAACACAATGGTCATGATCCGAGAGGTCTCGCTCATCGTGTCAGACAATTCCTGCTGGGTCATCACCATGAAATCCGGATCTTTACCTTCCGCAATCTTGTGACGGTCCCGCAGGAGTTCACCGACCTGCGCCTTCACATTGTCAAGCAAAGCCGGAGAGCTCGCCTGCAAATAGAACATCCGAAAGGTCGTCTGCCCAGACAACCGTTTCATCGCACTCGTATACGGGACCAGGATCGTGTCGTCCTGATCGCTGCCAAATCCGCTCGTGCCCTTGGCCGCCAACTCCCCGATGATCGTAAACGGGGCGTTCTTGATCCGAATGATCTGCCCCACGGGATTGCCACCGTCCCCGAACAAAGTCTTTGAAGCAGTCTTACCTATCAGGGCCACCTTCCCCGCGTTGCGAATATCTGCCTCCGAAAAATTCACTCCGTTGATGATAGGCCAGGAACGGATCTCAACAAAGGGCACATCAACGCCCTGGACCTGTATATTGTTGTTTTGATTGCCAGCGGCGACCTGGGCAAAAGCACGCACTTCGGGGCTTACGCCATTAATGCCATTAACATCGGCACGGATCGACTCAAAGTCGGATTGGGTGAGAGTCGGGGCGCTGCCGAAGCCCATTCGGAATCCGCCTCGACTTACATTGCCCGACATTACCTGCACGACATTCTGCCCCAACCCGGCAATCCGCGCCTCCACCTGCGCCTTGGCGCCCGCGCCCATGCTGACGCCAGCGATGACCGCCAGGATGCCGAAGATAATTCCCAGCATGGTCAGCAGGGTCCGCATCAAATTCCGGCGGAGAGCCCGGAATGCAATCTTGAGAATGGCGAAAAAGCGCATGGGAGGACTCAGTGTTAAGTGATTTGAGACGCTCAAGCGAGCTTCACGGCCTTTTGCTCCTCTTGAAGTTTGGCAAGTTCCACACTGGCTTTGAGTCGATCCTGCACAGGCTTGTCCGTCACAATTCTCCCGTCCCGCATGACGACGATCCGCTTGGTATAACGCGCGATGTCCAGTTCATGGGTAACCATCAGCACCGTCATGCCGCGGTCATTCAGGTCTTGAAAAATTCCCATGATTTCGCAGCTCGTCTGCGTGTCGAGATTGCCGGTCGGTTCATCCGCCAGGAGCAGCTTGGGCTCATTGACGAGCGCTCGCGCAATCGCCACGCGCTGCTGCTGTCCACCCGATAGCTGATTCGGGGTGTGATCCGCTCGCGTGGAGAGGCCGACCAATTCCAGCGACTTGAGAGCCCGCTTTCGCTGCTCGGTTCCACTGAGCGCAGGCCGCACGTACAGCATCGGCAGCTCGACATTCTCAACCGCACTGGTTCGAGACAACAGATTGAACCCCTGAAATACAAAACCAATCTTTCGATTGCGCAGGTCCGCCAACTGATCCCTGTTCAACGCCCGCACATCAATCCCGTCCATCAGGAACCGGCCGCCCGTCGGACGATCCAGACATCCAACGGTATTCATCATCGTGCTCTTGCCAGAGCCGCTGGCGCCCATGATCGCCACAAATTCACCGGGCTCGATGGTTAACGTCACACCTCGCACCGCGTGAACTTCAACCTCCCCGGTGACGTAGGTCTTCCGGTAATCTTCGAGTTGAATAACAGCTTGAGACATGGAGGAAGTAGGATGCGCCAAACCCGGGAATAACCGTCAATCACACAGCGTCACCGTCGCATTCCGCCACCGAACGGACTGCCACCGAACGGATTGCCTCCGGCTGGAGGCGCCCCAGTGATCGTAGCGCTCGGATTGAAGGCATTCACCACCACGACGTCGCCCTCATTCAGGCCGTCGAGCACCTCGGCGTAGCTGTTTCCATCGGTAATCCCGGTACGAATCGTTTTCTGCCGCAGCACGACCTCCCTCTTACCCTCAGCAGTTTTCCCTTCCTCGTATAGGTAGACCGTCCGCGTCATCGGCCCCTCAACCGCCGCAGCCGCCGGCCGCCCTCCACCGCCCATACCGCCCATACCTCCTCCGCCGCCGCCGCCGCCACCGCCACCGCCACCGCCACCACTGCCACCGCCACCACCGCCCTCTTGAGCCATCTGGCGCATTCGGGCGCGAGCCTGATCATATTTTTCGCGCTGTTCTGGTGTGAGCGATTCTACCCATTTTTTCCGTTCGTCGTCTGAAGGTTGTCGGTTTTCGGCACGCCACGGGGCAATGGGTATTCCCGCGAACGGTCCTGAGGTCGCAATCTGGACCGTGTTCGATCCCGGTGCGTCGCCGGGTGGCGCGTTGGTGGGCTTGATTACGGTGATTCCTTCTGGCGGCCGAACCCGGAAGGCACCGACCGGAATCCGGAGGACCCCTTTTCGTTCAGCTGTAACCACGGTGGCATCGGCTGTCATGCCAGGGCGCAGTTTGAGATCGGCGTTATCAACTGCCACAATCGTGGTATAGGTCACGACGTTTTGGTTGGTGTTGGGAGCGAAGCGGACCTGACGCACCTTCCCCTTGAATTGGCGGCCCGTGAACGCGTCGACCTTGAAGTTGACCGTTTGCCCCTCCTGCACGTTTCCAATATCCGCCTCCGACACCGCCGCTTCGATTTGCATTTTGGCAAGGTCATTGGCTATGACGAAGAGCCGTGGGGTGCTAAAACTGGCCGCCACAGTCTGGCCCGCTTCGATGCTTCGGCTGATGACGATTCCCGAGATGGGTGCGAGAATTACGGTTCGATCGAGATCCACCTTGGCGCTTTCGACGGCCGCCTCGCGGATCTTGATGTTAGCCTCCGCTTGGTGGAGGCCGACCAATGCCTGCGTATACTCCGTTTCGGAGACTAACATGGCGTCAAAGAGTTGTTTTGCTCGTTTGTAGGTAAACTCCGCCAACTCGTAAGCCGCCTTCGAATTGAGCAATTCTGCATCCACTCGGGCCAACGCCCGCTCGTAGGTGGCGGGATCGATCTTGGCGAGGACGTCCCCCTCTTGGACCTTTGCGTTAAAGTCCACGCGGAGTTCCTTGATGATCCCTGAAACCTGGCTGCCAACCTCGACGTTGCGGACCGGAGTGAGGCCCCCATTGGCGGTGACACTCTGCATGATATCACCCCGGGCGATCACGTTAGTCTTCCACTCAATCGCAGCTGTCTTCGCACTCGTCGGCCGGTACTTTTTCCAGCCCCAATAGCCGCCTGCAGCCAGGGCAAGAATGATCAGCCACTTGAGCCATCCGAAAGATTTATACGATTCCATGGACGATAGAAAGACAGGTGATTTGGCGGCGATTACGTCAGATTCAAAAAATACAACGCCCGGCCCTTCCCAAACTGGGAGCCGGAGCCGGACATTACGTCAAAACCAGAAAAAATCACTGCGTTCCGAGTTTTTTTCTTCGCCTCCTCCGCAACCTCTACCTTGGTGGAGCCAACATTTTGGATCTCGGTCACCGTGGTTCGGCTCATGCTCCGCTCTTCACCATCACGGCCGGTCACTTTCCCGGATACTTTGAGTTCCACCTTGGAAAGCATCCCATCCTTGAGCCAGTACTTCACGCTACCCTTGGCATCTTTCGGTGCGTTTCCGCCACCGCCACCGCCTCCCCCCCCCCGTCGCCCCAGTGTCGCCAGTTCCTTGGCGCCCTCTTCCGTCAATTCACCCGAAATGACCCCGTCCGCCGATTTCAGTTCCTTAATCTTGTTAGCAAGGCCTCCGGCCTCATCCGCAGGAGTCTTCGCAGTTAGCAATCGACGGCCCATCATCGCAGCGCGGACGGCTGGATCCTGCCCACCGCCTCCACCCCCTGGCTGAGGAAGTTCATCGGCCGTCTTCCATCCATCGGGCGTCTTCACAACCGCCTTATCTCCCTTGCGGACGGCCATGACTGTATTGTCCTGAACCTCTTGAGAAATAACGGTGAAACCGCCTTTCTCAGTCTTGCCAGTCGTCGCCCCGGGCTTGAACTGGGAACCCTCGATTTCGGTGGCCGTCGACCAGGAATAACTGGGTTGATCGGCGAGTTTCTTGACCGCCGCGCTGACATCCTCCTTTGGCGTGCCAGCCTGAAGGGAAACAGCTGCCAGGAATCTGGCAGCGAGAAGTGTATAACGTGAATTCTTAATGGAAGTACAGAAGCTAGAGTTTAGAGCATTTTGTTCGAACAGGGAGACCCTAGGCACCCTGTCGGGGTTACAAATCAAATCCCAAAATCGTCACGCTTCATGGGCCGCTGCCGGGCGTCCATAAACTCCAGGGACGTCACTAGAACAGTGAATCCTGTACGCGGCTAGTTGCGCGGAGACTCTGGCACCGAGAGATTCAAGGAGGATGCTGTGAGAGAATTCCGCTGCGAGGCGGCCACATCACAATGGCTTAGGAGCCAAGGGATTGAAGGGCGCCGGCTTGGGAGCGGGCAAGGTAATCGGGGACGGCAATAGCTTATCCGTCTTGAAATCCGTTTCAAGGTACTCGACGAGCGATGCAATCTCTTCTTCGTCGAGAGGACCGCCTTTGCCCTTCAAAAAGGCCGGCATTAGACTGCCTTCACGGCCGAATGTAATCCACGTCTGCCAGTACTGAGGTCCCGTGGGCTTGTTCAACGCACGCAAGTTTGGCACGAACGCCTGACGGTGTTCCGCCTCATGGCAGATGCCGCACGCGGTGTCGTAAAGCGACTTGCCCTTTTGGCCAAACAGCGGCTGCACATGGCACGTGGCGCAATCATTTCGAAAGACCGCCTGCCGATCCGCTGTAGCAATCTGCATGTTCTTCTGCCGGTCGCCCGTCCGAATTGCGGCCAACGTTTGCTTCGGGATGTTCACGTGAAGCAGCAAGACCTGCTGACCCGCGGAGGTCAATACCGTGCCCGACTTCGTGATGTGGCCAACCTTGCCGGCGAGGTCCACCGTAAATCCGATTTCGCCGCCTTCGCCCGGGGCGATCTTCCAGGGTTGAGACGGCAACCGCGCAGCCGTGCAGCCGCAGGAAGTCCGAACGTTGTTAACAATGATCTCGGTGGTAGCCGTGTTGGTGAGGAAGAATTTGAACTTGGCGTGAGTTTCACCCGCCTTGGGGTCATACGTTTTTTCCCGAGCGTCAAAAACGAGGGCGTCGATCGTCGGGCCACCCGGAGCGGGCACCGGCACCGCCGCAAACGAGGGCGGTGGCACAATTCTCGCCGCAGGCGCGCGGACTCCCGGGACCAAAGGGGCTGGAGGAACGGGAGGTAAAGGCACCGGCGGCTGCGGCGGTGGCACGGCGGCGCCAACGAGAGCAATCACGGCAAAACCCAGGGACATCAGTATGCTCAGCGAGATTTTCATTTGTCGTCTTTCCTTCCAACCACCGCAGTCAGATTCTACGGAACCGTAGACCGATTGCGAACTAGAATTGTAATCTGAATCGGCTGCAGGCTCATCCCGAAGTTGTTGGAGGTTTTGCTGAACTACCTTCGTCGGATGAGGCAAAAGGCTGTGCATGGTATCGACGCTCTACTTGCAAGGTCGCACAGTCTGCGACGAGGATTTGGGATGGCTTCGAGAGATGTGCGAGGTTCATCGGGAC